>WJJB01000037.1 GCA_014729935.1 Candidatus Bathyarchaeota archaeon
CGTTTTACGGGGCACGTAACATGACCACGCCGGTATGGGTTGAAGCGCTTCCCGGTGAATGCAACCATGATCCCCTTGCTGATATCAAGAAGAAGGAGGATATCAAGGGCGAGCATCCCTCGCTGGCGGCGATGTTGCAAGACTTGAAGGAAAGGCAGTACAAACCCGATAACGGTAACAGGTACATCATCAAGAGCTTGAAAAAACCGATCTTCAGGGCATTCGAGTACGTGACCTTTCTCAAGGGTGGGAATATCCCCTTCTCTGTTGCAAGTCGTGATCTATTCGGTGTGGTGACCATTGATGGAGAAAGTATCAATTTCCTTGCCTGCGTTCATAATGATGAAATGGAAGTGGAGCGACCCATTGATGTGAAGTTTATCTTGGATCTTGGTAATATGCATCATGGTGTTGGCGAATGGAAGGTAGAAGCATCCGCACGCATTGATAGCGGTTCAAGTAACCCGTACGAGACATGGTTGACCATGGACTCGCCATTCGACTTGGATAGGGACCAATACAAGTTGCTTGAGAAGTCCACTAATCCAAAACCGGCTGCACTGGCAGGAATGATGCAAGGAGATGCTTCTTTGGAGTTTTCCTTGCACATGGAAGGCCATAGTTTCAACTTCATCAGGTTTGCTCGATCGAGGTCGCCTATTGGGTAGATCACCTCGTATTCCTTCGGGAAGAAACCAAGTCATTATTACCTTCCACGACTTGAAAGAATGTGAGGGTTAACTTCTGGAATACAACAAGAGTTAGCGTGATATTTTCCCGATATTCATCGTGGAAATCGTTAAAGTTGGATCATTTACTCACATGTGCACCCGGGAGGTTCATGCATCGTGCTCATCGAAGGAATCATCATCAATCAGGCGCAAAGGAAAGTATTCCATTATTCATCGACCGAAACACGAGAGATAAAACTTGGTAAGAAGGATCCGTTTGCGGAGGGACTAGAGTATCTTCAAGAGTACCTTTCCTCTTCAGGGTTCAAGATCTTGCAAGTGGTGGACATCCACAAGTTCGTCCTTGTAAAGGAGTGAAATTTCGGGCGGGAAGTGGTAGCACGGCGCAAATATTTAGCCGATCAATTTCAATCCGTGTCTCTGTTCGTGAAGACACCTTTTTTTCCTGATCTAAACCATACATGCAAGTATATAGTCTATGGAAGCAACCTTTATTTCTTGCTGGAAACAAGGGGTAACCGTCATGGATAAGAAAACCAAGGTGATATTCCTGTGCACAGGGAACTCGGCTAGGAGCCAGATGGCTGAGGCATTCCTTCGGGCGTACGCCGGAGATAAATTCGAAGTTTTTAGTGCTGGATTTGAACCAAGACCCATCCATCCACTTACTCGAAAGGTCATGGGGGAGATCGGGTTCGACCTTGCCGGTCACAAGGCGAAACCCCTGAAAAAATTCCTGGGACGCGTGCATTTCGGCATCATCATCACTGTTTGCAGGAATGCCGAGAAGTTATGCCCGACGTTACCAGGTGTTTCCACCCGGTTATTCTGGGACTTGGAGGATCCCGCTGCTTTCGAGGGCTCCCCGGAAGAAAAGTTGGAAAAATTCAGGGAAATTAGGGATACGGTTGATTCGAAAATACGCTCGTTCCTTGAAAGTAGGAAAATTCCCGTGAATGATTGATGCATTGGACGTGTCCCTCATTCATTCCTGCCATGAAATTCTTTGGAAAATCGACCGCGCGTTTTCCCGGTACACCCGGTCCAAAATGGTTTCGTTCAAGCCAAGTCCTTGCAAGGGCATTCCCTCCTTGTTATCCGGATCGGGGATCGGAGAATTAAATGCCCCATCATGCTCTAGCATCATTCGTTGCACGAGATACCTGCTGACGTAATACTCCTTGTTGTTCATGGCACCAGCATTATGGGGTGGGATGACGATATCGGTACCAAAGAGGATCCGGTCATCATGCTTGTGGAACAGGGCGACGGCATCGCCATGATGCCGGCTTAGCTCCCTGGAGACCCACTTCGTTGCACTGGTGTCCAGGTACATGTTCTGGTGGGCATCCAACTCGTCTGATAATCCTTGGGGATTCTCTGGGTTGCCACCCATGTGTACTAGAAGGAAGGTGGTCTCGGGTGCTTCTCCAACCAACCATAGTACTTGCTCACGCATGAATTCCTTTGTCCCAAACGTCTTTTCCCGGTACTTGGTGCCGTGCCAAGAAGTAGGATCACTCACATGGATGGCAACAACCAAGCCATGCTTCCCCACTTCCCTCAAGAATCTTGCAAATTCCGGCGTGTCGATCCGTTTTTTTCCCCTGAAGTATCTCGTTGCGAACCAGAACTTGATGGCAACTGCACCTTCCTGTTTCATGTCATCGAGTACTGAATAATCCCCACTGTTCGTTGCCTGTTCGAATGAATGGAATGGAATGTAGTAATGTCCCATCCTCTTCATGGGGAGTGACTTGAACCATGATGCCCCGTGGACGATGGCGCCGACTGTTTTCACGTTGAACTTGGAAGCAACCTCGCAGAACGTGCGGACTTCACCAAGTCCTGCATTCACGTGCACGTGCGTGTCTACGATGGGTGCACTTGTGGTCCATCCTTGGAACTCGTTCGGGATCCATGATCGCGGCATGCTTGGGATGTCAAGAACATCGACCATGGACGTGCTAACGCGTGATTCCTCTTAAGGCATGCGTGCATGTAATATATATCATTGCTAAAATAGGCTTCCCGTGACACGGGGCACGTGGATTCGGAATTGGGAGGTTCACGTGATTAACTTGGAAAGGCGATCGTTGGTTAGTTGCAATCTTTTCATGAAATTCTCCACTAAATCGTCACTGGGTACCGTTATAGCCGTTTCTCGCGTGACAGACCATGTTCGTTCTGCCATGGCAGGAAGGCGATTCCTGGTGGTTTCCAGTTCAACTCTATTCTTTTGAGACCACGAGCATACTTGAGCACCGAGAACGGACTCGATGGCATCATCGATGTCCAGCTGAATTGGATGAAGCGTTGCGGGGGATGCACTGGAGTGATTCCGCCACAGGAACATGTTCCACCGGTAGATCTCGCGTGGCGTCCAGTGTTTTCGCTTGGTGACGTACAAGGGTCGCCAGGACGTGTTCACCATGGTATATCCTCCCTCGAGGAGGTTCTCTGGACGATTCCACCTGCACTCGAACTCGAACACGATCAGGTCCTTGGGTATTTCGATCTTTCCACCGGGAAGGAACCCTTCCCAGATGCAAAGTGTTTTACCCCGTGCTTTCACCATGTCGTTCAGCCGGGTGATGAAATACCTGTAAAGCTCGTGGGGATTATCCAACCCATGTCGTTTCATGAATTCAATGCAATCGGGGTCGGTATCAATTCCCTTGAAGTTCACCTCGTCCGCACCTAGGTGAATCCAATTGGTGGTGGTAAACACCTCGCAGAGCTCGGTTATGAGCGCGTCGATCACCTCGTACACGATCTCCTTCCCCATGTTAATCACTCCATTATTCTCCACGGCGCCCTTGAGCTTGAACACGCCGGGCATTGAACGGATCATGGCTCCAGAATGTCCTGGAATATCTATTTCTGGAATGATGGTCACGCCGTGTTTCCAGGCAAATTCCACTAGCGTTGCAAGATCATTTCTCGAGAAAGTCCGACGTCTTGTCCCCAATCTCGGATACTTCATGGAAGGAAAGGTGAAGGATTGCTTGTCTGATAGATGGAGGTGCAGGTGATTCACCTTGTAAAACCAGCAAAGGATTACCAGGCGCTTCAAGGTCTTGACCTTATGCTTTTTCCTTGCCACATCAATCATGAGTCCCCGGTAAGGAGCAAATGCCCCATCTTCTATCTTCACCTTGGGAAGGTGAACCACTCCCGATGTGTCGCCCACGTGAATCAGTTGGATGATGGTGGCGATTGCTTGGATGACCGCGTTCCTGCACCCTCCCTTGATCTTAATACAATCGGTGATCTCGATGATGTGCTGTCCCTTTTCCAAGTTCCCATCAAGTTCCAGCATGACAGGTATGCCTGGTTCCTTCCCGCTTGCCTGTCCCGTTACCTTGTTCCAATACTTGAGCAACAATTCCTTCACGGGTTCCAAGGCGGGATCATGGCATGATGCAATGATACCGTGTTCAAGTGCCATGGTTCCATCTCCACGATTGATTTCAACCGGTCGAGGTATGACGGGAAAAGATGGTGATTTTCCAGCATCCATGCTACCAATATCAATTTGATGGCATATGAACTCTATCCTTGATTGACATACAGTTGATGGCTAGTCGCGGATTTTTTGGAAAAAGTTGGACATCATCGCCTCGTGGCCCCGGGCGTGGATTCAAGGGTTTTTCAAGTCTTGATGGAATGTCTTGCCATGAATGCAAATATTCTACCTCACCATTCCCGTTTCTTGAGCACCGGCGACGTGGC
>WJJB01000038.1 GCA_014729935.1 Candidatus Bathyarchaeota archaeon
AATGCAATTCCTCGTGATTAATCTTCCGATTCCATCTCAGGATCGGGTGTAAACATGTTCGCAAGCATCGTGCCAATTAAATGGAAGAAATCATCTTTTGCACTTGGCTTGGTTGCCGAAAACCCGTAAGTCTTCATGCCGTAATTCTTGGCAATGAATTCCGGTTCATAAGCAACATCTTTCATGTCTTGCTTGTTGGCCAGGCAAATTAGTCTCCCGGGCCTCACCTTTTCCTTTAAACGCTTGATATGCTTCTTTGTCCGTGCAATATTGGAAGCGCCGGAGCTCACCACAAGGAGCACTATATCTGCGGATTTCAAGAGATCGGCATGAAAACGAAGATCATTCATGAGAGCATCAAGATCGAACTTGAAAAAATCAATTTGTTTCACGTTCTTTATCCCTTCGACCTCAACCGACTTCTTCATGATTGCGTTGTCATTTTCGTCAAATGACAATATTGCCTCCCCAGGAAAGAAATTTAATAACGTGGACTTGCCCACGTTTGCTTCTCCAACTATCACGATCTTCAGGGGAAGGAGAATTAAATCATCAACGATCTCGTCAAACGGCCTGAAAATTGACATGTTACCGCTCCATTTCTTCAATTGATCACCGAACATCTCGTAAAACTCATCTTTTACTTTACCAATGCGCTCCTGCACCTCATCTTCCAAATCGTCCTTGTCGCAACAAAACACGAAGATGATATCATTTTCACCTAACGAATAAATGAAACGAATATCTTCCATGACCAAGCTTTCTATCGCTCCACCCTTTACCTCTGAACTGAAGGACGCCAATGCAGTTAAAAACCCGGAAATCAAATCCTGATCAACTTTCTTCTCACCGTATTGACGCGAGTAGGCGAGCAAGCCACCGCTCATGATTACCATGAAATTACGAATCATAGCACATTCAGCATTTTTTATTATTGTCACAGGGATGCCTTGATGGACGGTATTAGGGCTCCATGATGCGAAACAATAAGGATCTTATTTCTTTCATGAAATATAAATTCAACTCAGGTATTATCCCATTTTCTCGCAAGTCCAGCCATCTCGCACGAGGAGTAGATATAGCTGGTTTCATTCTAGTATATCATCAAGAGAGTTTACAGTTGTAACATGATCGATGATGCGGTGATCGAATTCCAATGGTGATACACCATGGATAGAAAGGGGTTACAGGAACGAATCAAGCAGATGCAAGAAAAGACCATTGACATGGAAGCCATGCTCGAGGGTGAGATACCGCTTGAACCCCTTAACCTTGAACGAATGGAAGGGATTGGGCAAGCATTGGTAAAATTAGAAGAGATCTTGAAGAAAACCATGATAGATTGCGGTGTCCTTTCCAAGGAAAATGAGGGGGAAGCCAATGTCATCTCATCGACGGAGGAGGAGAAAGTCAACCAGGATATCACTTTTCAAGACGAAAAGATTTTATTCGTGGTTGCCAGGAAACAATTGTTGCAAGCATTGGAAGACTATCCGAACCACAATGTTGAGGTGATACTCACGGGTGGGCCTTTACATGCAAAATATTACAAGAAAATGAATCCAAATCTCCCAGACCATGCAATGGCGAATATTGAAAAGAAAATCGCCAAAATAATCAAAAAAATCAGGAATAAATCACGAGATAAAGAAATCGTTGTCATCATGACCGAACAGGGTGAAATGGTTGATGGGTTCCTGGCAAACTCTCGTGGCTTGATCCAAGAAGAAACAGGAAAGAGCACCAAGATAGTGCACATATCCTCCATGAAGGACATCACCACAGGCGCTTTCACGAGCTCAATAAATGAAATTGGAGATCCATGATGAATATCAATGATCTGGAAGTTATCATCACTCAGGAAATTGGAATTCAAGTTTCCAACCAAGGTGATTATCTCATTGGTCACTGGAAGCTTGATAATGGCGAGTTGCTGGGAATTATTTTTTATCATGACGAAGAATTGAAACTCACATATATCACGGCTCGATTGCCTGAGCTTGACAAGAAAGGGAACATCTTGAACATGCAACTCCTCAAGGAGAACTTGAAGATACCCCTCGTGAAATTTTGCTTGGATAAGGAATCAAGGGTCATGGTGTTATCCGAGATTCGAGACGATATGCTTACCGGGGAACACGTGAAACGGGCGTTGTACAGCCTGGTGAAAGCAACAGGGAAGTATCTAAAACTGTAACCGTGCTCGTGGTTTCGTTGATGGATCGGGAACGCACTTTTTACCTAGAATCGTATGGTTGCACCCTGAACGCGGGCGACTCGTTATTAATTCGAGCTATCTTAGAAGGCTTGGGATTCAAGGAAGTTAATAAACCTCAAAGCTCCCTTGTAACTATCGTGAACACGTGTGGAGTTAAAACCCCGACAGAGCAGAAGATCCTCCATCGCTTGTCGGTGCTTGGTCAACTCGACACGCCGGCGATTATCATCACTGGATGCTTGCCAGAAATTCTATCCCAAGAGCTTGATCGAATAGTGAATGCGGTTCCTGATTTCGCGGCAATGATCGGCCCCAGGAATTATCACGAATTAAAAAGCGTGATATCTCAAGTACTTGAAGGGAAACGACACCTGGTCCACTTGGATCATCCACTTCTAGACCCAAAAATGCAGCTGCCAAGTGCTACCTTGTCTGGGCACGTGGCGATCCTACCAATCGCCGAGGGTTGCCTTGGATCTTGCACCTATTGTTGCACCCGAATTGCCAGGGGAGCCATGCAATCTTATCCCGCAAGCTTCATCAAGTCTCGCTTTAACCAATGGCGCCAAGAAGGGATCCGAATGTTCTACCTGACGGCTGAGGATTGTTCGGCATATCTTGATAGAGAAAAGGGAATTAGGTTACCTGAATTGGTCGATAGCCTTGCATGCGCGCCTGGATTATTTTTTTTGCGAATAGGCATGATGAATCCTGCATCCTTACTCCCAGTGAAGGACCGGCTCTTGGAATCCTACCGCTCTCCAAGGATATTTGATTTTCTTCACGTTCCCGTGCAATCTGGGTCGAATGATGTCTTGGAAGACATGGGCAGGAAGTACCAAGTCAAGGATTTCCGCAGGGAAATTGAGGATTTCAGGAACCAAAATCCTAGGATAACCATATCTACTGATATAATTTGCGGGTTTCCAACTGAAACGGATAGGGATTTCGAAAGCACTATAAAGTTAATGGAGGATATCCAACCCGATAACATCAACATATCGATGTACGGGCATCGGCCAGGTACAATAGCATCTTCCTCCCTTGATGCCCTTCCATCGTCCATCGTGAAACGGAGATCCAGGCAACTTACCACGGTGTTTACACGCATACGGAAGAAAAAAATGAATGGGTGGATTGGCTGGGAGGGATTGGCAATAATTAACAAGTATCATGAATCGAAGTTGAACCACGTGGCTCGAAACCAGTCATACATGCCCATCGTGTTGAAAAACGGGCACGGTGGAAAAATTGGTGATCTTATTACGGTCAGGATAACTTCAACAGTGAGTAATTCATTATTAGGTGAAGTTATTGGATTCGTGAAACGAATGACCTGAGCATGCGCGCGTAATCCTGGCCAGCTAACACTTTACAATAATAACATGCCATGCAAATACTAGTCCCGATGCTCTTGGGTCCAGTGCATCCTGGGCATGTAGATTCTATAGAAACACGCGAGATACCAGCATCATAACCTTTATCGATGGAATCATAGACAAAGGCCATGCACTTCTTGAGATTAAAACTTGTACCTGGATGCGCGTTTTCCAAGCGGGCGATGATATCGTTCATTTCTCCCCTCATGATACTAGTATTTCTCGAATACGGGCATGATATTGCTTGGAATTCTTCACCAGTATGGTACAAGTATAACACGATATCACGTTGCATGATATCCTGAAGTGGCTTGACTTTCCTAATAAACGGGGATCCCCTACCCGACCTTACCGCTGATGCACGTTGGATGCGCTTGGTATCACCCCGCATCATATTCATCAAGAATGTTTCCACCTCATCATTGAGATTATGGCCTGTAGCAAGAACTGTTGCACCCATCGATTGAGCAATATCGTCTAATAATTTCCTTCTCAGGACACCACAAATCGAGCAGGGCTTGTAGATGAGTTTCTCTGCATTCTTGAGCATAGTATCTTTCAAATACTTGCGGTGACTCTCCTTCTCAAGTAATTCACTGGCTTTCTTAATCATTCCATCGAGATTAATCCCAAAATCCTTCTCGAAGGAAAAAACCACGTGCTCGAACCCTGCTCTCTCACATGCTTTTCTCGCCATGGTCAGGCTTTCATCCCTGTAATGCTGGATTCCCTCATCAATCGTGATAATAATAGGGGGCCTTCCTTGGCGATCGTGATGCTCGAACAAGTTGTGGTATAATTTTTCAAGCACGGCGAGTAACATGATGCTATCCTTGCCGCCGGAAACAGCCATGGCTACCTTATCTTGGGAAGTCAACATGTTGAACCTCTTGACAGTGCGACGGACCCGACGTTCGATTTCCTTCTTGAAACATCCCTTGCA
This sequence comes from Candidatus Bathyarchaeota archaeon, assembly GCA_014729935.1. GTDB lineage: Archaea > Asgardarchaeota > Lokiarchaeia > Sigyniarchaeales > Sigyniarchaeaceae > WJJB01. The sequence continues at coordinate 4,541 of WJJB01000038.1, forward strand.
AACTGCTTCCCCAGAATGTTCCCTGATAACCACCGCAGGAGCATCTTTACATCTCGAACAAGTTTTTAGGGACGACGGCGAGAGTTTCATGCTAAGTGCACCAGCATTATAATGAGCGGATGGCAAAGAAAGAAGTGGAAAAAGAAATATGGTGCGTTGGTGGTTTCAGCAAGAAACATTTTCAACCTGTAAATGGTAGCTGGAATCCCATGGTTAATGCAGAGATTATGAAATTCAACAAGATGATGGAAAGGGTAGTGATCCTGATGACATTCATCACGAGCTTCTTTTGCTTCTCCTTTGCATCAACATCAGCCGTGTAGTTGACTTCGATGGTGGCATCTTGTGGTAATGGTTCATCCCTGATCTCGAAAGTTGCGTGATCCGGGTAACCATCGTTGTTTGAATCAACAAGCTGGTAATCTTGAAATTCCTCCAACTTGGTTTTCTCATGCCCTCCCCGTTCATCAGGAACGAGCATTTGAACGGAATTGACCAATTCGATCCGAATGGGATTGAATTCGACAAGCTTGAAATCTGATCCCGTTACCTCGAATGTTTCCGTTAATTGACGCTTTTCCCTTTTCGACTTGATTACATAGTTTATTATCTCGTACACGACCTTGTCGCCATCGAACACCCACACCGGCATCATGTTAAATAACGTCACGCTTATAGCAATGACCCATGTCCAATATAATTCAATCAAAAACGTGTTAGGAAAGGTACCACCAAGCAAATTGCTAAACCAACCTCTTGGAGGCCACCAGTATTCCGTCAACACGCCAATATAAGCGATGTCGGGATAGGGATGGCCATCAGGTGGTGGACCTGTTTGCACCGTCACGTTAATGAGAGAACCATCTCTTTGGATGAGACATTCAAGGGTATCGTTCTGGGTGGTAAAATTTTGCAGGTACACCTGAAGGTTGATATCATCTTTCAGGGCTGTGCCATTGATGTCGAAAATGACATCCCCTGCAAGCAGGATGCCCTCGTTATATCCTCCCTCCTCCGTGCTTAGTACCTCATTCACGTGAACGCCATACCTGTTCTTATATGAAAGGGATATCAAGGCAGGAAAATTGATCACCATCAAAAGGGTTATCAACGCGAGGATCGAATTGAAAAATGAACCCGCACTTGCCAGTCTTGTCTTCTGCCATCCGGTGAAATTTCCACGCTTGTATCGTTTCTCATCAATCTCAACAAACGCCCCGAAACCGATGATGAAAAACACACCCATGCCAAAGACTCCTGTACTTTTAACGGGGATGCCATCTGCATTTGCAGATATCGCGTGTGCAAGCTCGTGCGTCGTGAGCACGAACAGGATGGGTATGATCAAGTACAAGAAGGTCTCAAAATTAATTGTCAGGCCAGGTATCAAGGGAGATATTTGAGATTCTGCTGGGGGCGTGCTGCCACTAAATAATGATCCAATAAGAACAATCAAGTTCTTGGTGAAATAGTAGAATCCGTAGATCGTGAAGGAGAATGACACGAATATTCCTATAGTAAAAATAACCTTCCATGCTTTTGGTGATAGCTTGGCAAGCCTCTTGAGGAACTTATTCAAGCGCTTTGTTTTTAGCATTACCAAGAAGGGGAAAAAGACGCTTAAGGCTTTCGATTTCTTAAGCCTCCCGAGAACAAAGACCAGAACAAAAACTACCCCCCAGAATATCACCGATATCAAGAAAAATGGATTCGTGACAAACCCAAGGATTTCCTGCGTTGCTTGTTGAGTATGAATTTCCAGCACCTCGAATATAGATAGCAACCAGCAATGCCTAATTAAGTATTTTGTGATGTGGTTGCATGCACCTGCCATGAACCGAAGAGATATATCTGAATAATGCCCTAGTATTTATGCAAACAATTGAAGATAGCACAGCACTGGAGAGTTACCATGCCGCCCGATGGATTTGAGACCGAAATGTACGAGATGGAAGTTCCTGGCAAGCTTGTCGGGAAAGAAATCATCGATGCAGATGCGAGAAGGATCGGGATTTGCCATTCCATCAAGCTCCGCGTGTCCACGGGTAAGAAAGGAGAACTCCACCACGGGATGCTCTTGGTAATTAAGGGCCTCGATATTGAATTTGACATGACCATGGATGATGTGGATATCATTGGAAACGTGATTAAGCTCAAGGTGCCGGCACGACAAGCAGATGAGCTAGACGTGCGTGACGTGATCCGAATACAGGAGGAAATCGCTGGAGAAATCCGCTCGCGGGCATCGAAGGTGTGATTTTACCCGTGCTTCTCCAAGTAAGCCTTGGCAACCTTAGTAACCCTCTGCAATAAGATTTGGGCGAGCTCGGGAGGGCGCCATGAGCTCAACCCGCAATCTGGACCAATGTACGCGATATTTTCTTTTCCATATTGCTTGATTGCCGATTCGAGGTTCTCCCTTATTCTAGTCTCACTATCGATCAACTGTCGATATTCTTCCAGCCCCGAACCCACCTTGATGCCTTTTTCGTAGAGCCTACCGATAATAGCGTTTAAATTCGTCCTGCATATGCCCACTCGCATCTTCTTCCCATGCTGCTCAAGCAATTCCCGTGCAATGGTATTTGATCTATCAGACGCGTACTCGCAAGTGAGCACATCGATATTATGGGAATTTAAGGCTATGCTGGCGTCCCTCAGGGAATGCAGGTGAACCTGGGTCTCGATTCCATCTCCAAGGTCATCGAGGGCCACATCCAGACACTCGGTGATGTCCTCCGGCTCGATATTGAAAAGATCCACGAATCCCAGCGAGGGCTCATCAATAACGATCACCTTGGTTTGAATCCTCTCGGTGGAAATGATGGAATTCTTGGCAAATCTGTTAATAGATTTCGCAATATTCATCAGGATGTCCTTGTATACGGTAAACCCGAGCTCGGTCTTCATATATAATTCCACGGGACCCGTGATGCAAGCTTTCAACTGGATTTGGCGTGATGAGGCGGATCCTGGTGGAATTCCCAATTCTGGAAAGGAACATTGCTCGATGAAATTCTTGATAACGGGTATCTCTGGTATCAAGGCATCGGCTGAGTTTATCAAGAATGGTGAATGGTTTCCCCCCTCCTGGAAATTCATGATGGGTTTCAAGAATTGACCATGCATGGAAAAGAGCTGGGGGTAATTGATCACATCTAAGCCGGTTTCCAGCTTCTTGGTAAATGCATCAATCACTGGTTGATAAAAATTGTTCTTGAATGCACGATTTTCCAAGCATCGTTGCACATCGTGTTTTCGGAGAAAATCGTATGCGGTAAAATAGAACCTCTCGAACATGTCTCTCCTGTTTATTGGTAGGGGGAAACTGCCAACATCATCAATGAGCATATGGTCACCTCGTGGAGGAAACCTTGACACTTCTTAACCTTTTCCGGAAGTTATTATTATCGAGAATACTGAAGGGCAAATATGACCATTGAACTAACACCCCTCGCGAAGTCCATTTTGGAAGCGCGTTATCTCCTGAAAAACGAGAATGGGGAAGTCATCGAATCGCCCGAAGAAATGCTGGCAAGGGTGGTTCAACACGTTTCGCAGGTTAATCGAAAACGAATGAATGCTCGAGAATTCAGGGAATATAAGGAGAATATCTTGCAAATGCTCGTGCACCTTGATTTCCTGCCAAATAGCCCCACGCTCATGAACGCAGGTACCATGGTGGGGCAATTATCCGCGTGCTTCGTGCTTCCGGTAGAAGATTCCATCGACGGCATATTCGACGCTGTGAAGAACATGGCAAAGATCCACAAGAGTGGTGGCGGAACAGGTTTCTCCTTCTCAGCACTCAGGCCCAAGGGCGATATCATCAAGAGCACCATGGGAGAATCGAGCGGCCCGCTTTCCTTCATGAACGTGTTCGATTCCACAACTTCAGCAATCACGCAAGGAGGCCGTCGCAGGGGGGCAAACATGGGCATCATGAACGTGAACCATCCCGACATCGAGGCTTTCATCTCAGCAAAGGAAAAATTAAAACTCTTACAAAATTTCAACCTATCTGTGGCAGTGACTGATGAATTCATTGAATCAGTGAAAAATAACTCGTCTTTCAACTTAATCAATCCACGGAATCAAAAAATTGAGAGCAAGGTAAATGCAAACGCTCTTTTCGATTCCATCGCAAAAGCTGCATGGACTTGCGGGGATCCAGGGCTCATTTTCATCGACGAGATTAACCGGAAGAATCCAACACCAGCCCTTGGCC
>WJJB01000039.1 GCA_014729935.1 Candidatus Bathyarchaeota archaeon
CACATGAGAACACGGTCGTGGCAGGAGGGGGGAAATGGTCTCACGTGGTTTTACATGGATTACCGTATATCACGTGAGAAGCAGGTTCCAAAGATCTGTCCATTTGCCGTGTTAGGTCTCGGCATGATCCCTTTTACAACCATCTTGATTGAAAATTCAGGTGAATGGTTGCCTGCATTCTCCCTATTCATGGTGTATGCGCTGGGTAGCTTCATCCCGATTACATTCCTCCTAATGCGAATGAATACCATGCACGTGATTTTATTAGATAAAAAACTGGAAATACTGGAGAGATATACCAAGATTGGTCCATTCTCCCGCCGGACTCTATCCATCACCTTCAAGGACCTGCTGGGATGCAGCCTCGAAGCAGCAATAGCCGAGAAAGTGGGCACGCGATATTTCATCAACGTGAGGTTATCTAGTGGGAGGGATCTCTCCCTCACACGCGCATCACATCTTATTCAAAGGGATGATGTCCTACCCCTTTACTACAAGCTTCGCGAGTTAACCGAGAAAACGCCGGAAGCACTCCAGCTGGCGCATTCTCGCAAAATAACCCTTGAGGTGCAAGAAAATAGCTATACCTTCACCTTCCATCACCATGTGAATTTCATCAAGCGCATGTACCGTTTCTGGACTGTGTTAGTCTTGATCCTCACTATCCTGCTATTTACCTTTCTTATCATCCCAAATAACTTGTTAGCTATCTCACTCTTCAACGAGGACACCATGCAAGCAAGATCATTGGCTTGGGGTGTTAAATTCTTCCTCTCCACCTACATGATAATCGTTACGGCGGTAATCTCCATCGTATCGTTGCCAAATTGGTTGAAAAAGCATCGGGAGTTCAACCAACATTTCACGTGTCTCACGGTAACACCGGGAACCGGTTTACTGAAAATCCACCAAGTGAACAAGAGAAAGGAGGGTGACGCCAAAATTTGTGAAATCAAGACGAGCGAGATTGCCATGATCCTTGCAAAAACTCACGATGCAAAGGGAAATCTCTTTTGGTTAAATAAGAGGACGGTCAGGGCATTCATCTACCTAAAGATACATGAAGTATCCTTGCTCTTGGAGACGGGGGAGATCTTGAGGATTCTCATAACTGGAAACCAGGCCCTGGCATCGCGCGTGGAGAATTTCCTGCAAAACATTGAAGAATTTAAAGGAATTGAAAGTTTCCCCGTCTAGCACAGGGAGATGGAACGAGAACTTTAAGGAAGACATCGTGTTTGCCGCGCTTGTTGTGAACATATTGTTGGAACATGCAGATGGCATGCTGCATGATCCTTGGTGCATCTCCAGCAAGATCATTCTACCATGAACAGCACTTCCCTCAAAAAAGAAAGTGGAAAAAATTTGGCTCATTTGATCATTCAAGATCGAACCTGTCGAGGTTCATGACTTTATCCCATGCAACAATGAAATCATTCAGGAATTTATCCTCGCCATCCTTGCTTCCATAGACTTCTGCTATTGCCCTGAGCTGGGAATTGGAGCCGAAAACAAGGTCAACGCTGGTCGCTGTCCACTTTACCTTCCCTGTCTCCCGGTTCCGTCCTTCAAACACGTTTTCATTTCCCGGTTTTCGTTCCCATGTCGTTCCCATGTCCAACAAGTTCACGAAGAAGTCGTTGGTGAGAGCTCCTGGTTTCGTGGTAAAAACACCATGCGGGGAACCCTCGAAGTTGGCATTCATGGCACGCAATCCACCCACGAGCACCGTCATCTCTGGTGCGGTTAATGTTAATAATTGCGCCCGGTCAACCAGCAATTCCTCGGGAGATATGCTAAACTGCTTCTTCTGGAAATTGCGAAACCCATCAGCCACCGGTTCGAGAACGGTAAATGCCTCCACGTCAGTTTGATCTTGGGAAGCATCCATGCGTCCTGGAGTGAAAGGAACGGTCACTTCGTGCCCGGCATCTTTCGCAGCCTGCTCCACACCTACGCATCCACCCAAGACAATTAAATCAGCGAGCGATACTTTTTTATCACCTGCCTGGGATTTATTGAAATCTTGCTGAATATTTTCCAAGATCTCGAGTACATTGGCTAGCCGTGATGGTTGATTCACCCTCCAATGCACCTGGGGTTCAAGGCGTATGCGGGCACCGTTTGCTCCTCCACGCTTGTCTGAGCCGCGAAATGTCGACGCTGATGCCCAGGCGGTCGAAACCAATTCGGTGGTGGACAAACCCGAAGCCAAGATCTTCTCCTTGAGTGAGGCAATATCCTCTTGGTCAATCAATTCATGATCAACAGCGGGGATGGGATCCTGCCACAAGAGATCTTCATCTGGAACCTCAGGTCCGAGATACCTTGAGCGAGGACCCATGTCTCGGTGGGTCAGCTTGAACCATGCCCGGGCGAATGCGTCTGCAAAATCATCGGGATGCTCCATGAATCGTCGTGATATCTTCTCATACACGGGATCGAATCGCAGGGAGAGATCCGTGGTAAGCATTGCCGGCGCGTGTCTCTTGGATGGATCATGCGCATCCGGCACGGTTCCTGCCCCCGCGCCATCCTTTGGTATCCATTGATGGGCGCCAGCGGGACTCTTCGTCAATTCCCACTCGTATCCGAAAAGGTTCTGGAAGAAATTCATGCTCCATTTAGTGGGGGTGGTGGTCCATGTTACCTCTATACCACTCGTGATGGTATCACCGGCTTTACCCTCCCCGAAGCTGCTTTTCCAGCCCAATCCCTGTTGCTCGATGCCAGCGGCTTCGGGCTCGGGCCCAACATGTTTCGCATCACCAGCGCCATGAGTTTTGCCAAAGGTATGACCCCCGGCGATGAGGGCTACCGTTTCCTCATCATTCATTGCCATGCGTGCGAATGTCTCCCGGATATCCTTCGCAGCAGCGACGGGATCGGGATTCCCATTAGGCCCTTCTGGATTGACGTAAATCAAGCCCATTTGCACGGCAGCGAGTGGATTATCAAGATCCCTGTCACCAGTATACCGGTTATCTCCCAACCACTCCCTTTCTGATCCCCAGTATACATCCCTTTCAGGTTCCCAGATATCCTCGCGCCCACCTCCAAAACCAAAGGTCTTGAATCCCATGGATTCCAAGGCAACGTTTCCCGCGAGTATCATCAGGTCTGCCCATGAAATCCTCTTTCCATATTTTTGCTTGATCGGCCACAGCAGGCGACGAGCCTTGTCAAGATTGCAATTATCAGGCCAACTATTCAATGGTGGAAAACGCTGGTTACCGCTCCCAGCACCACCGCGACCATCACCAACGCGGTAGGTTCCCGCGCTATGCCACGCCATGCGAATGAACAGGGGACCATAATGGCCAAAATCTGCAGGCCACCAGCTTTGTGAATTCGTCATCAATTCAAGTAGATCTCTTTTCACGGCGAAATAATCGAGTTTCTTGAATTCCTCTGAGTAATCGAAATCATCACCCATTGGATTCGACTTGGACGAATGCTGGTGAAGGATATCAATGTTCAACCGGTCCGGCCACCAATCTTGATTCGATGTGCCTGCTCCTGCCACTTGCCTCTTTGTCATACCCGTTACCGGGCACTTGCTTTCTTCATTCATGTCATCTTCACTACACGTGTTGAGTTATTTTCGATCATTTTTCGAGCACCTTCTCTCGTGCTTGATAAAAGTCTGTGAGAGAATTGCACCTTTGAAAGATATAAATCTGCTCCTTATTTGTAATTATTCTAAAGTAATATTAAATCTTAATAAATTTTGCGATCTACATAAAAACATAAACCATGATTTCCTTCCAATCATGCTGGAAACCAAACATGGTGCTGATAAATAGAAAGGACCTTATTGATCTCTTCCACGAGAATGGTTACAAGGTCACCCCGCAACGCTTGGCAATCTTCGAGTGCATCATGGGTAGGAGGGATCATCCAAGTGCTAGCGAGATCCATTCGGAATTGAAGAGAGAATACCCTACCATTAGCCAAGCAACCATCTACAACACGCTTCACATACTCAGAGATATTGGTGCCATCCAAGAACTAGGTTTCGAGGATGGAAAGACGCGATTTGATCCCGATACGAGCATACATGTTAACTTGGTGTGCACGGCATGCGGGAAAATCACTGATTTCACGGACGAGGATCTCGTGAAGGCGTGGATCGGGATGGTGGAGAAGACGGCAAAAAAAACGGTAGGCCAACGGCTTGACTTGTATTATAAGTGCACCCATTGTTCTCGCATGGTATCAGAGTGAAATCTTGGCATTATCTCGCATTACATGCAATATTTCTCGAATGCTGTGCAAATTGCCTCTATGTTTTCCAGTGGCACGTTATCATCGGCAATCTCTGCTTTCATCATTAGCCCACCTTGCGGGCCGTCAAGTTCCATCACTGCACGCTTGATCTTCCGGTCCAGCTGATCTGGCGTTGCAAACGGGAAGATCTGGCGATCCAAGTCGAGGTCCACGCAGATTTTACCCTTGTATGCTTGCTTGATGCCACGAATGGTGCATGCCCTTTCCTGCGGGTCGTGCACGGATACCCCACACTCGATCAAGTCCTTCACGATGGAAAGCAGGTTGCCATCTGAGGAAAGGTACACCCGTGCACCATCCCGGCGGCACCGTTGGAATAAAGCCATGAAAAGTGGTTTTACATGCTTCCTGAATTTCCGGGGACTGATCATCAGGCGGTCTTGGGTGCCGATGTCCGTGTGGAAATGCACGATATCGATGAAATGCTCGTCTGGATGCTCTTCAACAAATTTAAAGTAACTGTCCAACTGCGCCATGCGAACATTTTGGAGCATCTCCACCAGCTGGGTGACCCGTGGATGGTCCCGCGCGATATCACCCATGAGATTGTTGAAACCCCTGAGGAAATACAACCTGTCGAATAGCCTTCCCCCGTGAATAGGTCGGATGATATCGCGGTCCCTCCTAGCATAATTCTCGATGGCCCATGCCAATAGATTCCTCGTGCCGCGTTCGTCATAGACGAGTGGTTCTGCCAGCGCCTTGGGATTGAATGTCTCGAAGTTGCTCCAATCCGCCAAGGGACTTTCCACTACCAGGCCCGAGTATCCCGTTTTCGACACCTTCCACTTGCACCCCCAATTATCCACGTATTCACCTTTCCGATGTGCAGGACTGACGTGATCATAATCCGCTGGAATTTTGGGTTTGGTACCAAAGATGAACGGGTGTGCCAAAACCAAATCCTTCAAGTCATCCCTGTATTTCGCCCAGAGATAGTCATAAATCGATACCGTGCACGGGATCCACTCTGGACCATCCGTATCAAGATCGATGGCTGCAAGTTGCGCGGAACGGACACTCCTGTTACCATGGGGTTTATCCCACGAGAATTCGGATGCAGGTCGAACCATATATATGACACCACTTGGGAATATTAAAGCTCATCTCCCGTTGATGCTTGGATTAACCATTTCCGATGGGGGAACCGGGATTGATGAAAGGTGCCATGAAAAATGAGATGAGAAGCAGAGGTGGATGTTCCATGTTTCCCGTCCAGGACATGCATGGTTCTTGTTTGGATGATGATGAGCGGGGGACGGACTTTTTTAAACCCGCGCGTGAACTCGAGATACATGAAGATCGATGAAGAACCACCCTTTCCCTTTCAAGACGTGAACCTTTCCTTCGAGGAACGAGTGGAAGATTTGTTATCTCGGATTGATGATGATGAAAAAATCGTTCACCTGACATTTTCTTCCATCGGGATGGAGGACTTGGGAATCCCCCCGTATGATTGGTGGAACGAGTGCCTCCACGGCGTAGCCAGAGCAGGAATTGCCACCGTGTTCCCGCAAGCCATCGGCATGGCCGCTATGTTTGACCCAACATTCTTATTCGAGATTGCAACGGCGATTTCCGATGAAGCACGCGCCAAACACCATGATTTCCAACGGAAGCAGGACTACGGCAGGTACAAGGGACTCACCTTCTGGAGCCCGAACATCAATATCTTCAGGGATCCCCGGTGGGGACGGGGGCAAGAAACCTATGGAGAGGACCCATACCTCACTGGGCGCCTTGGCGTTGCATTTGTCAAGGGTTTGCAGGGTGATCATCAACGGTACTTGAAGTTGGTCGCAACACCCAAGCATTACGCAGCACATAGCGGTCCTGAAGCACTTCGCCATGAATTCAACGCGCGAGTTAGCAAGAAGGATTTGCGTGAAACCTATCTCCCGCACTTCAAGGAATGCATTGTTGAAGGAGGGGCATATTCCATCATGGGTGCATACAACCGGACGAACGGGGAAGCTTGTTGCGCGAGTCCCACCCTTCTCAAGGAAATCCTGAGGGATGAGTGGGGTTTCGATGGATACGTGGTCTCTGATTGCGGTGCAATAAATGATATCCACGATGGCCATGGATTAACAGGATCCCCTGCTGAATCTGCCGCGCTAGCCGTGAAAAACGGATGCGACTTGGATTGCGGATTGACCTTTTGGCATCTCGAGGAAGCCCTTGAACAAGGTCTCATCGACGGTGCAACCATTGATCTCTCATTAAAGCGGTTGTTGATGGCATGGTTCAAGCTTGGAAGGTTCGATCCTCCCAACTTGGTTCCCTACCAGAATATCAAGATGGATGTGGTCGATTGCCCAAGACACAGGGAGATTGCTCTTAAAGCGGCAAGAAGATCCATCGTGCTCCTGAAGAATGAAAATGGTATCCTTCCCATATCACCCGATGTTAAATCGATCGCGGTCATTGGACCGAATGCAGCCGATCCGGAGGTACTACTGGGAAACTACAACGGGATACCATCCCGCGTCATCACGCCACTGGCTGGTATCAAGAAAAGGTGTGAGGGGCATGTGCAAGTGACCCACGTGAAAGGTTCAGGGATAAGCGAGCCCATGGACTCGGGCATCGAAGAGGCAGTCCAGCTGGCAAGTGACGTGGACATGGTAATTGCCTGCATGGGCATCTCGAACGAGATCGAGGGAGAGGAACAAGAAGATGGCTTGGATGATCGCGAGCACCTGGGATTGCCTCATGCCCAGGACGAATTGCTTCGATCCCTGCAAGCCACCGGGAAGCCCATCATTCTCGTGTTATTAAATGGTGGTCCGATCTCGGTTCCTTGGGCTGCAGAAAGCATTGATGGCATCCTGGAAGCTTGGTATCCTGGGCAAGATGGTGGGACAGCAATTGCCGATGTCCTTTTTGGAGATTTCTCTCCTTGCGGGAAGCTTCCCATCACCATTGTTCGTTCGGAAAATGATCTACCCCCGTTCGAAGAGTATTCCATGAATGGTCGCACCTACCGGTACTTGAAAAAGGAAGAACTGTATCCATTCGGTTACGGGCTTTCATACACCGATTTTGACTATTCAGGTCTTCGCATTAACAAGACGGAGGTTCCTGCGGGGGAACCGGTATTAATCAAGATTTCCATGGAAAATTGTGGATCTCGAGAGGGTGCTGATGTTGTTCAGGTATACCTTGAAGACGAGGAGGCGTCCACCACGGGTCCCCGTTGGTCACTCGTGGGATTCAGGCGGGTTTCATTGGTTCCTGGTGAAAGAATCGACTTGGAATTCACGATATCCCCGAGACAAATGTCTGTGATCACGCAGGATGGCACCTGCATCGTGGAACCAGGGAGCTTCACCGTTCACGCGGGGGGACAGCAGCCGGGACCACGGAGCCAAGCATTAACCGGGAAAACCGTTCTTTCAAGGGCATTCAAGGTAACGGGTGAAACACTGCAGGTTAATTACTGATACGTGACTTGCACGAGCATCCCGCACGAATCACACACGCATGGAGGTAAAAAGGCAAGGATTGAATTGCATCCTGGACATTGCATGTCATGGCGGGATTCACCAGGTTGAACGGTCACTTCGATAATTGGGATACCTTTCGTTATTATCCAATCCACGAATTGTTTGTTTCCCATGAGTCGTGTCTTCTTCTGGAAGAATGCAACCCTCCTCCACCCGAACCCGAACCTGGTAACCATGGCGTGCATCAAGCCATCCATCCATTGCTCCAAGAATGGCCGTTCACCTTGCTCAAGGACCATTTCCAAGTAGGTCTTTGATTGCTTCTGGCGTAACTCCCAACCCAGGAATAGGGCATCCACCAAGGACGCCAAGATTTCCTCAAGATCGTCATCTCCAAGAGATTGCTGTAACAATAGTGCTTTCAAGCATGCATACCTCATTTCCACGAATTTCAAATCAAGGTAATGGTAGGTCCGGTTTGCGATATACCCGTGCGCCGGGTTCCACCATGTATCCACCTGGTACAGGATTTTCAGTGTGTCTTCACTCGGTTCTACGCCAGTAACTTCAGCCAGCATGCGCATGTAATCCTCTTGCATGGTGAAACATCCATAATTTGCGAGGATGGTATACGCCTCCTGAATGTCAGCATGAGAGGGCATTACCTTGCTCAATTCAACCAACCGGGCGAAATCGGTGATTGAATGCTTGTTCAAGAGTCGGGGGTAGATAGCTAGAATCAGGGAGCCTGCGGGAACCTTGCAGGTCCTGCGAACGAGTTCTCCCAAGTGATCGATCCACACTGATGGAGTTCCATGAAGGTTGATACATTCTTCAATATTCTCCTTGGAACAGAACAGCTGGTAGATCCTCTCAACGTTGAACTGGAGATGCTCGTCCCGCAGCTTGTGAAGATAGCCATGCTTGATCAACTCCAAGATGAATTCAATGTCAATTCCGATATCATGAAAATGAATCAGCAAATCATCGATGTCTTCATCGTGAAGGAATTCGATGTATCCTTTCAGGAAAAGGAATAAAATTGTCCCAGAATACCCGCTCATGAGCCGGGATACGATTTCGAACCGAAACACTCGTCGAGCCACTGGGTCACCGAGCTCGGCAAGTCGTTTCAATAACGGGAACGCAAGGTTGCTATGCAGTAATCTGGTATCGTAGCTATTTTCCGCCCATGCTTGGAGATTTGAACAATGACCCCAAAACTCGCTCTCGGGGGAGAGTTCGACGTTATCAATGTGGTATCTTGTTGCGTCGTCATCATGCGCCGTGGAAGAGATGCGGGCGATTTCATCGATGGATTCTACCTCATCGAATGCATCCTTATTTTCAACAGGAATTTGTATTAGAATCCTCTTGCATTGATCGAACCTCTCACCATCAACATAGATGACCGTCGTCGAGCCTTCTAGTTTTAAATGGATGAAATCATTCACCACGAACTCGCTCATCATCATATCCTGCCGTGAAAAAAGGGGGCGGGGGAATTAAGTATTCATCTTCTAAAACATGATCCAGGACATGGAATCAAGCAAACTCTCAACAACCGGCAATATACCTTTCGAATGTCACCGAGTGGGAATTCCTTCAAGATATGCGCCTTCCACGCACTACCGGCGGAATCAGAAACGCCCTCCCAGGAAAACACCACCAGTTATGAAAAAGAGGGCGGGGAGGAGGAATATCAGGAAAGATGCGGGAGTAACACCCCGCACTTGAATGTACCGGCTTGGATCATCAGGATCGTAGAAAATGGTGGTCGTTCCCCCTTCCTTGTTTATCTGCCGCTTCAGCTTCCGGGACTCCTTCTTCCCACTTGATTTCACTACCTTGCCAGAATATGAATGTCCATCAACTTCGTAGGTCACATCGACGTGAACTTCATAATACGTGGGTCCATCTTCATCTTGGCGTTTTTTCCGTTCCGCATTGATCATTTTCGCTTCCATGGAAGGCCACTTGGTACTTTGAACGGCAATCTTGAACTAGGGAAATGCCACCTTGAAAAGTAATAGAGCACCAACCATGAGACAAATGATTCCTCCAACAATCGCAGGGATACTCGGCATGTACGGGAGAACACGGGGTATGGAAAATATTCTTTCCTTGCTCCAGCCAGGATGGCAAGAAAAAAAATTCTCACGGTTCAAGATTCAATATCTTCGAGATGACGGGTGAAAGGTGGTTCGCGTATTGCATGAAACCTGCCTGGTTGGGGTGAATCCGATCGGTCGTGAGCTCGTTGATGTTACCAGGATTGATGATATCCATTGCATCGGTATAGAAAATGTTTTTATTTCCTTTTTCTACTTCCCGATCGAACACCTGTTTAATTTCCTGCCGTATTTCTTCAATATTTGCCCGCATGTGGTCTCCTTCTTGGCCAAGAGGACCGCCGGTTTGGAGATTTATTAAAAGGATAGGCACGGTGGGATGACTGCTTTTGAGTCTATCTACCATTCCCTGGTACCTGGTATAAATGAAGTCTTTTTCGTCGTCTCCCCAAATATTGATCCCCCAATCCAAGATGTACATCACGGGATGGTCGATGGAGGCAAGTAGACCAGCCACCTCGGACTCGCCTTTCCCTGTGCCACCAAAACCGAGATTGAGGAAGTCCATGTTCAATTGTCTTGCAATGATCGCGGGATACGTGATTCCTGGACGCTGCGCGTGGGATCCATGCGTGATTGACGATCCGTAAAATACCAGGTGTCCTGGTTTCTTGAATTCACGGGAAATGGGATGTATTTCTGGCTCCTTGTTCCAATGCTTTGACTCGAGCACAAGTAGGTTCAGCTGGATCCGGACGTGGAATGGAAGGTATATCGTGTAGTCGTGTTCCCGGGTGCCATCTAGCTCAGCCATCAGTACCACGTCGCCTAACCCCGTGGGGCTCATGATAGTTTGCATGAGCTTCCCATCTTGATAAATATCGAACCCGTTGGCATTCCGGCAGAATCGATCAAATGACAAGTCACCCACGTAACTCACGTCCAATATCAAGGCATCACAACGAGTCCTGAATGACACCCGCACTCCTGATGGCATTTCCACCTTGTTCCATAGGGCGGGATCGAGCTTTTTCCTTGCTCCGAGCGGGAACCGGCATAAAGCATCGTTGTACCAGCCCAAGCCAGCCACCATGCCCATCCGGTGCAACTCGGCTACAGTGAATTCAACCATGGGTATAACCAATATTCAAAGTAAATAAATAATTTTTTGCCAATTTGATAAAGAAGAGCTTATCCATCTTGCGAGAATAAGGTCAATCTCCTTAACCAGTAAAGGATGGATGTTTTATACGTTTTTGCGAAAGAAAACACGCCCCTTTAGTTAGTTAGGTCGTAGTAGTTCAATGAACGCATTGCGAATTCTGGAAAAAGAATAAAAGAAATCATGAACCGGGGAGTTTCTTTTTCTTCACCGGGTCATGTTGTCTCGGGATAGCAGTGCTTGTCTTGCGATTTGATTGCTTTCGAGACAAGAGCGCGACCAACGTGGCAATCACAATCGCAACTGCCACCAGAAGGGCTCCAACAACGATCGCGTCGCCTAGCGCGAACATGCCAACATCTCCAGCAGGGACGGAAAAAACACTGGTATAGGCAATATTATCATTTTCATGATCAGGCTTGCTAGTTCCATCCTTGTTGCTGATGGTCTCATTAATCTCATTAAGTGGATCCACCTTCAACATGAAAAGAAGCATTTCACTCGTGTCGATTCCATCCGCGGATATGGCAAAGGTTTTGGATTCGTCCACACCCAAGGAGAACGGTGAAAGCGAATTATCAAACACGGTAATACCAAGGGATTGGCAGGAAATCTCGACCCTCACTGCAGTTGCAGCATGGATCCCGTCATTCTTGATGGTGAAAAGAATCGTGTACGCGTGGCCAACCCGGATCTCGCTCACAGAGAAGTTCACAACACGCAGATTTGGCATTGGATGGGACCAAATAGACACTGGAGATGTACATGTACTGATTTCCTGCATATCGGTGAATCCATCGCCATCGGTATCCACGCTCCACGGGTTCGTCCCGTTGCCCCACTCGTGGTTATCTGCCACGCCATCGCCATCCGAGTCCTGCGCGCACCCGTTGGTCTGGTAACCATCAGCCCCGGGCGTGGCTTCCTCCAGGTCGTCCAATCCATCACCATCGGTATCCACGCTCCACGGGTTCGTCCCGTTGCCCCACTCGTGGTTATCTGCCACGCCATCGCCATCCGAATCATTATTACAGGGATTGGAATAGAAGCCGTCCATGCCGAGAGAGTACTCCTCCCCGTTCAACAACCCATCTCCATCAAAATCTGCATTTAGTGGTAGGCGCACGATTGGCAAAAAATCGACGGAATTTGAAGTTCCACCTATAGTGTCGTACGGTGTATCTCCGATACCATCATGTGGTGCGAAATCATTTCCCACGTAATCATCCCAATAATTCCCTGCTCCAGTATCATTCCAGTTGTTCGATATCCCATCATCCGTGTTGTTGAGGATATAGAACAGGTTAAGCGAGATGGTCGAAGTAGAAGTGCTCGGTGAGAGGTACAATCCTCCTTCTTCACCTGGGTTGCCAGCCATCCCGTCTATCCCATCCACTGGAGTGGGGGAACCACCTCCAGTGC
This sequence comes from Candidatus Bathyarchaeota archaeon, assembly GCA_014729935.1. Taxonomy (GTDB): domain Archaea; phylum Asgardarchaeota; class Lokiarchaeia; order Sigyniarchaeales; family Sigyniarchaeaceae; genus WJJB01. The sequence continues at coordinate 12,396 of WJJB01000039.1, forward strand.
CAGCAATCCCGTGAGAACCACCGATACCACCAGTGCCACCGCTGACAGTCGAATAAAACTCATTACGGGTGAAATTATTCGAGACTGATGTTCCTTGCGTGAAAAAACTCATTCCATCCCCGCCATCTCCACCATTGCCACCATTGCCACCATCGCCCGCGACAACACCGGCTCCCCGGGCGCCACCATTAGCCCCGTCCCCGCCGTTCCCACCATCGCCCGCGATTATCCCAGTCATGGATGAAGCATTAAATACACAGTTGCTAGCCGTATTAAACGACATTGCTGCAACCATCCCCCCTGGTGAGCCATCCCCGCCATTGCCACCATCACCACCGGTTCCACCACTCGCCGCGTGGCCGCCCAAACCACCATCGCCACCGTTGCCACCATTGCCACTTGATAATGCATGCAATAGTAATGCATCGACATGAACATGATTGGAATCGTGAATGTGCAATCCAAGCAAGGAACCACCGATACCACCAATGCTCCCCGCCCCACCACTACCACCATTGTTTGCATTGCTATCTTCTCCATTCCCGCCGTTTCCGCCATTACCACCATTTCCGGCTCTCGCGTGACCAACCGATTGGTTGATACAATCTACCAAGGAAGATTGATGCAAGGATATCCCACGCGCAACACCCCCATTTCCACCGGAAGCCCCATTCCCGCCATCGCCGCTGTTCCCTCCTTCTCCACCGGTATTGCCAGAGCCACCAGTTCCACCGTTTCCACCGGTAATGTTTTCCATGATGTCATCTTGGAACACGGTTCCATTAACATTTTTTGCGAAAATTCCGCTGGTAAACCCACCGGTACCACCTGGACCGCCGTTACCACCTTCGAGTGCAGTCCATCCCATGTGTGTCGCACCAATACCACCAACACCACCAGCGCCCCCGTGTCCAGAGAATAGATTCATCAACGTGTTTCCCGAAGTAATACCTTGATCTACCATTTCCAGCTCGATTCCAATACTCGAACCACCCATGCCCCCCGCACCGCCATGTCCTCCCCGGGATGGATGGGTAGGTCCAACATACCCGTTTCCCCCACCCCCCCCGGATCCACCAGACGCAAGCAGGAAAAGATTATCCAAGACGAAGACATCCATGCTATTGATTGTTAAGATCCCGGTTGCATTCCCCGCGTCACCGCCAGGACCAGCATCATATCCATCCCCCCCCAAACCACCTTCACCAGCATGTAAGTCCGTGAAAATCGTATCTTGTACGTGGCATCCACGGGTATCATTTACCAAGACACCGGTAGCATTCCCACCTTTTCCACCGGCTCTGCCAGGAAACGAGCCAGTGCTGCCATTACCGCCATCACCACCAGAGCCACCGGTGATGGGGCCGACGTTGCTTTCCTTCAAGGAAACATTCGTGCAATTATGAAAGTGAATTCCTGTACCAGCACCACCATTCGTGCCTGGAGTATCGGGCATCCCCTGCGATCCGGAAGTGCCATTGATATCGGCAATGGTGCAATTGATCACTCCCACGTTGGAGGCATTCTCCACCAGGATGCCGGTGTTTGCGTTCACGAGCATGCAATCTCTAATTTCGACGAAAAGGTGGGTATTCCTTATTTCTATACATCTCCCGCTTCCACCAGCATCAATCACCCAGTTGGAGATAATGAACGGGTCTTCCTCGGTGCCTGCCACAAACGGGTCATGCACGCCATTTTCAAAGAGGAAATCAGTGTTATCCTCAATCACTATGGGTATTCGCGGTTGCGGGGCGGATCTAGAAATTACACCTGGTATTTCAAGCCGTCCTTCACCATTTTGATTTTGTCCAAGGTTGAATCCATTCCAAGATACTAGAACGCAACATAAACAGGCTATTAGGATAAATTTCTTGCAATATTTCCCGAGATTCATTTTTTTTCGTCTCCACCCATACATTACATTCTCCCTGATATATACCTTGCACAGTTGATGACTAGTCGCGTTTTTTTGGAAAAAGTTGGACATCATCGCCTCGTGGCCCCGGGCGTGGATTCAAGGGTTTTTCAAGTCTTGATGGAATGTCTTGCCATGAATGCAAATATTCTACCTCACCATTCCCGTTTCTTGAGCACCGGCGACGTGGC
>WJJB01000040.1 GCA_014729935.1 Candidatus Bathyarchaeota archaeon
ATACAAGGAAGAAAGAGTTTTGCTACACGATGGAGCAGGAATTCTTGATGCCCCTAGCTTTTGTGGCAGCTTGAAATGGGACGCGAGATATTTGTCGGAGCCGGGTTAAAATGTGGTCGATGATAATTATCAAGTTCCCCCGATACTGTTTAGGGCGTGGTAGTTCAATCCCATCCTCACTCAAAGCACTTGTTTCTTCAATGAATAGTAGGTGATGTCCGATAACCTGTCAACGGTAGCGAGAATGAGTTCCTGCCGGTTCTTCATGGCATATTCTGAAATCTCGTGCAGTTTCACGATGGGAATAGGTTTCCCTTCGAAGACACCGAAGAATATGAACTTGACCGCATCCTCACCTTTCCTCGCGCCTTTCTTGTACACCCGGAAGTGAGCAATTTCTTCTATGCCTCGCCTGGCAATGTATCCCCTGCTTTTCAAATCCCTGTACACCACGTACATGTCCCAGAAATCCTCAATGTGTTCGGAATAGTGCTTGGTGAGTGCCTCAAAGGAGAGAATTCTATCATCTCCAGCAAAGCTGTCGTATCCGTCTTCCTCCCATTTTTGGTATAATTCGGGAAGGAGTTCCTTGATCTGGGACGTGGTTTCGTTCAAAAATCCGATCAACCGGTTTCGTTCGCTGAATACCATGATTTCCTCGGGATGGAGGAAGAGCAATTCCGAATTTCTATCTACGATGCCAAAATACCCCCGCTCGTGTAGCTCTTCATTCATGGATGCATCAATCACCCATCCACCCGTGTTGGTTATCTTCACCACGATAGGATTAGGCTTTTCGACCCGGGATCCTGGTTGTTCGTCATTCCTAGCATCATCAATCTTCATGCGTGTCACGTTATTGCTATATTTCGGTTACGCGATGCTGCTTGCATTCTTTGAGATGGTGGAAGGACCAACGGGAAACCGGTCCTTCTTCACCGGGGGGCGAGAGGCATCGCAAGTAGAAGCTCGCGTGGGAATTTATGAATGCTTGGAATGTGCATTTCCTAACATTCTTATTGCTTTCCCTTAAGTCATATTCATGGATTTCAATTCATTCAAGGGAGAATTGGAACGCCGATTGGATGGAACAAGAAAGCTGGCCATCATCGGGATAGGTGCAGATTTGCGGGAAGATGATGCCGTGGGAAATTACCTTGCCCGTGCATTGGTGAATGATGTTCAAGAAATGGCACGCGATATGGAAGTAACCATTACGTACGCACCTGGGGAGGAGCTAGCGGGGTCCAATCTCTTGATCTTAAACGCGTCCGTGGTACCAGAGCAATATATTACCACGGTCATGGAATTCAATCCCGATACCATGATTATTGTTGATGCTGCTCAGATGGGCGATGAGGCACTTCCTGGCGACTTGGCATTTATCGCGGAAGATGAAATAGACATGGTAACGGGATCAACCCATACCTTGTCCCTGAATCACTTCACTGGTATCTTGAAAAAACTTGGTTCCACGGCACGGGTGGTGATAATCGGCGTTCACCCGGCACGACTCGACTATGGCGAGGATTTATCAGCGCCGGTGAATTCCACATTGACATTTCTCAAGGATTTCCTCATCGAGCAAATCAAAAAATTAAACCTGATGGATGATAGCCATGCTTGAACGATCAGTTGAATGGATTCAAGGAAAGAAATCGAGAGGAATGGTGAAATTGATTGACCAAACAAGATTACCATTCTCTTTTGAACATGTATACATCAAGAATGTCGATCAAATGGTTGAAGCCATCAGGACTATGGTGGTTCGAGGCGCTCCTGCGATTGGTGCTGCGGCTGGGATGGGCATGGCATTAGCAGCGATCAATTCCAATGCTGGATCGAGGGACGAGCTCATGGACCGCTTGGCGCAAGCAAAAAGAAAATTGGATGTATCGCGTCCCACTGCGGTGAACTTGGCATGGGCTACATCCAAGATCCTTGCAAAGGCGAAAATCTTGGATGGAAAGGTACCTTCCATCGTCAGGGGCGTCATTCATGAAGCAAGAAAGATCGCCGACGAGGATGTGGCAACAAACAAGCGGATCGGGAGTCATGGTGCCCAATTACTGTCAGATGGGGACATGATATTGACTCATTGTAACGCGGGAGCCATAGCAACCGTTGGTTTTGGCACGGCATTGGGTGTCGTACGCGCCGCGGTAGCCATGGGGAAACAGGTGACCGTTCTCGCGGACGAAACCAGGCCAAGGCTGCAAGGAGCGCTCCTTACATGTTGGGAGATGCAGCAGGAAAAGATTCCCGTGATTCACATCACGGATAATCAAGCAGGATTGCTCATGAAGATGGGCAAGGTAAGCAAGGTACTCGTTGGTGCCGATCGCATCGTGAATGACGCCGTGTTCAACAAGGTGGGAACCTATGGTGTTGCCATCATGGCAAAGTACCATACCATACCTTTTTACGTTGCAGCCCCCCGTTCAACGCTAGATCTCGGCAATACTAGCAAAACCGTGGAAATTGAGCAGCGAGACCCCGCCGAAGTTAAAACAGTCTTTAACAAGGTTAGGCTTTCACCCGATGGCGTGCCTGCTTTCAATTATGCGTTCGACGCGACACCCATGGAACTCATCACGGGAGTGATCACCGAGGATGGCGTATTCACGCCTGACCAGCTACTCTCGAACTACTCGGAACAATCGTTATAACCTTGCACGCGCAAGGTAGTACTACCTTTCATTACATGAGAAGCGAGGTGTCAATCGATGGATGTGAGACGGTACCAATCAAAGGATGAGAGTGACAAAAAGGCGATAACTGCCATCTTGAAGGAGGAATTATCCCGCAGGAAGATGGAATATGACGAGGCTACATGGTTGAAGTACTTGAAGGATAAGGATAGATCCCTGCAGAATCGAAACGGGATGATTCTCGCCGTGGAAGGGGAAGAGGTTGCAGGCTTCGTCTTCACCGAAATCAGGTACGAGATCAGCGGGAAACCGTACGGGTTCTTTCACTTCCCACTTGTTAAAAAGGAGTACAAGACGAAAGTGGAAGAGCTTCTTTGCAAGGAGGCAATGGAATACCTGGAATCCTTGAAGATGAAAGATATCAGGACCATCATCCCCAAGCGTCATGCCCTCGGCAAGAGCGTCATCATGAAGCTGTATTTCAAACAACACGAGTTAAGCTGGAGGATTCTGGTAGATTAACAAGGAGCCAGTCATTTACCCGATAGACTCGAGACCAACACGAGAGCAGTGCCAGCATGACGGAAATCGGTTTGTTCATCTACCAAGTCATCGTGTTTGATACTAACGGTATCAGCATATTTTCAAAGAGTTTCAACGAGATTGAGTTGGACCATGCCCTTCTCTCGGCCTTTTTCTCTGCCATCCGGCAATTCGCGGCTAACATGATCACCGGCGAGGTGGAAGGCATCAAGATAGGCATCTTCAATCTCAATTTCAAGGTCCTTCCCATGGAAGATGATGCCCTGATATTCGTGATGATCTCCTCCGGCTACAGTAGCAACGATGCAGATAACATAGCCGATCAGTTTGCCGAGCATTTTGCCATCAATTTCGAATCGTTCCTTCAAGACAGGAATGCCACCTACGAGAATTTCAAGAAAAATCCCAATCAATTCCTCAACAAGCTCGACCGGTATTATTCCCCGTTATGCGAGGAGATGAAAAAGAAACTGATATCACTCGAGCCCGTGTCTTTGGACCTCCCGATTCGCGTTCCCCGGGATATTCTGTCCCTGTTATACGATATCATGCGCTTGAATCCTCAACTTGGCAAGATCTACCAGCAAGGGACCATTGACATTCTCATAGAGTCCATCCAGAATTACATCCATTCCAGCGAGTTCAAGGATATGCTGGAAGGAAAATACTTGAGGGACGCGTTCTAGATCACCAAGTTGCGAATGCCTTTTTTTCGCGGGAGTGTTAGTATCCGTGCAATGTCGCTTGAAGATGCAAAAAAGCTCGCGGGGAATGCAGCTGTTGATAAGCACGTTGCCAACGGGATGCGAGTTGGCGTGGGAAGTGGATCAACGATAGAATTCAGCATTCAATGCATTGCCAACAAGCTAATAACTGGAGATCTAAAGGATATCAACTGCGTGTGCACCTCATATCAAAGTACGCTTTCATGTCAAGAACACGGGATACCAGTGACAACCCTTGATGATCCACGTGTGAATGGACACTTGGATGTTGCCATCGATGGTGCTGACGAGGTGGATGCAAATCTTAACTTGATCAAGGGTGGTGGCGGAGCACACACCCAAGAAAAGATCATTGCGAGTGCTGCGGATCAATTCATCGTGGTTGCAGACGAGAGAAAGCGGTCCATGAAACTTGGCGAGAAATGGGCGATTCCCATTGAAATCATTCCTGCATCGTTGAACGTGGTTCTAAAGCGTTTGAAAGCCGCAGGTGCAGAACCGGTGCTTCGCATGGCAGAGAAAAAAATGGGCCCCGTCGTGACGGATAATGGTAATTTTATCGTTGATGCAAATTTCGGAATAATCAACAACCCGGCTGATTTGGAATGCAAGTTGAATTGCATTCCTGGCGTGGTGGAAAACGGCCTTTTTTGCAACATGGCAACCGTCGTGTACTTCGGCATGCTCGACGGGAGTCTGGACATGCTTCGAAAGTAATCGCTTTCCCGATCGCGTGAATCACCCGGGTTGGACGACCATGCCATCTTACCATTTCCTGTTCCCTTTCCACGAGACACCATTGAACATGCCATTCCCCTTGAAGGCACTCACCTCGCAAGGAAAACGTTTTGATGTCTTCGCGCGGATGTTGGATGCCATGAAGAAATTTGCCCTCCACGGGCGAGATGTGCAGGTGGAAGGCTTATTCAAGGAAGATGATGATCAGGTTCCCAGGGTGCTTGCGCGATTTGCTAATCGCAACGCCCTCACTCATGACTCCAGTAAAGCAGGCGGTTGCCTTCCAAACTCGGAGCTTGGTATCGCGAAGTTTTTCAATGATGTATTAGGCTCGGGTGACATCAAGAGACGGGTACCAGATTATCCCATTTTCATCGATAGATTACCTGCACGTGGGGGAAACACTGGGACTGCATTCCTTCATCGCGTGAAATCACTCAAGAAAGAAGGAAGGGAGGCTTGGTTATTTCACGAGGCAGGAGATCCGGTAATAAAGCTAATACCCGAAGAATCTATCACCCTTTGCTTCTCCCCGAGTGATATACCGGAGAAACTGCTAGTGATCATTGGAAGCAACTTGGGATTTCCACCAACCATGGAGCAAGATTTGCTTTCAGTGGCTGATAAAGTCTTCTCCATCTCGCCGATTGGGGCTGCACCCCGGCAGGTACCCCTGTCTTACCTGGGGTCTCACGTGATTAGCATTCTTTGCATGTTATTCCCCCCTGAGTGAGAGAATATCATAGCATCTCGCTAAGAAGGAGAGTGAACGTCTTTCCCGCCTTGTATCCCAGTCTATAGTGATTTGTATATGGCTTAATCCCGGTTATGAACACGATATCTTTCTTGGAATGAATCTTGATGTGGGTGTCCGACAGGAACGTGAAATTATTCAACATCATTACATCGGGATTATCATTCTCAGGTGATTGAATCAAGGCTAATTCGATCAAGTTCGATGATTTCACGAGCTTGATGTGCTTGATGATCTCGCGTACAAATTCATGGTCTTGGTAATCGAGCGGATTGTATTCCAAGATGGATAACACAGGTGAATAGTTAGTTTTTTCCCCTAGCTCATCATACACCTCGGGGAATACCTTGAGCAGTTCATTCTCCCGGTTATTCAATTGATATATATATTCCCTGCTATCGACATACATGTCGATGGACTCGTCCAAGAATCTAATGTTATCGTTAAACACTTCCGGCTTGCAGAAAAGCATGATCGCACTTTTTGATTCCTTTGCGGGAGTTATGGTAGATACGATAACACCTCGTCCAAGGTTTAGGAAGTTGATTATGGGCGACAGTAAAAGTAGATCTGCTGCATTCGGTAGGGCAGTGTCCAATTCGATCATGTTAAAGCTTCCAGGATGCAATCCTCCACCAAAGAAGGTATCGAAACTCTCGGAACCTGTAGAGCAGATGTCGCCACGATCGGGTTGCATTGCCCAATCATCGATGTTTTCTAGGGAGATGGGTTTGATGGGCATACACGTGGTGAAACGGCCACCAAGCAACGTGAAAAAAAACGTTTGTACCTTCCGGGGGATTCCATGGGATTTCACGAGGTGCATTTGCCTTAATTGCCTTTCCTCAAGCGTTAAATCCTCCAAGAAAAGTATGTAGCCGAACCTTGCTTCAATTGCCCGATCCAGCTTCTCGCTGGTGATCAAGATGAACTTGATCTTTCCTGCATGATCATCGATCAAGTGGCCCAGTTCTATAATGGCGCGGGATGATGAATTAACGAATGGCCCAACTGCATCCACGATGATGATGGGATCATCATTCTTTTCATTTTCAAGTTGCCGAACTTGTTCTTGGATGACGCTTACTTGATGGCTACGCCCGTCGATGATTTTAATCTGGTTTTCCCCATGTAAAATCGGCGAGCTCGCTTCCCTGATCAGGGTGGGTGATTCATTGGTGGTGATGAAGACCACGTTCGAGAAACGACGTGCCATCTCGAGTGATAGAATTGTTTTGCCCGTTCCGGGACCTCCCTTGATCAGGATGGAGAAACTCCTTGTTCCAAGCATCCGTTCCACGATAGGCGGTAGCGTGCCGTGATTCAACTTGGCTTGATTGGAATCGCCCATGTGCATGCCCTCGAGTAATGGTATTGATAGGTACTTCTATATAGAAACAGTTGGTCTCTTATATGAACCTTGTGGGAACATGGTGGAATTTCGCTTAATCATACTTGGATAATGCCATGGCGGATCTTGGTGTACTCGTTCATCATTGCAAGAGCGTTTTCCACCTTAACCTCGTTATGTAGCGTGCCACTCGCAGCAAACATGTACCCGCTGATATTTCCAGAAGCATCGGTGGCTTCCTTGAAGCAGCGGTGCACGTATTTCCGCGCGTCCTCGGGTGTGCCAAACGAGAGCGTGTTGGTGGTGTCCACGTTTCCGATACAAGCGATCTTGTCTCCCCAGTTTTCCTTGACCCGCTTGATGGTCATGCCAGATGTTGGTTCCAATGGTTGGATGGCATTGTATCCTGCATCGATGAAGCAATCCATTACCGGGTCAATGAATCCATCCGTGTGCATGAAAATAACCCCGCCGCTATCGTGGACGAGATCGCACACGCGTTTAGCCATGGGCGTCACGAATTTCCTGTACTTGTCTGGATGTATCATCGGTCCCGTCTTGTATGCCATGTCATCCGCTGTGCAAAAGCACTTGTACCCTGCTGATATTGCTGCCTTGAATCTAGCTTCCGTCATGCGGGTGAGAAGATCGTAAAACTGCACGATGAGCCCTGGCTCCTTGCGCATTAACTTGGCAGTCAATGCGAACGAGATGGATTGATTGGCGGGTTCCATCACCAAGTTGGCAGAGGCGAATGGAACGAAATTGGCATCCATGCATTGCCTGCGGCCAATGCGATATTGTTCTATCGTATTCACTTTCGGTGCCTTGAAATCCCAGCCATCCAAGAATAGTTTCAGATCTTCCACAGTCGAGATGCCTGCTTCAACGAACCATGAGGCAACTTCATTGGACGCGCGGATGGATCCCATGTTGTTCACGTGATACCTCTTCCCGTGCTTTTTTTCCACTTCCTTGTTCATCTCGTCAACACGATCCCTGATGGCATCATCGATGACCAGCGTGGTGCCAGGTGACCCGTTCCACCTGCTCGAATACCCGAATGCCTTGTACACGGTAAGGTCTCCCACTTGCGTCAAGAGAATATCCTCATCAGGCACATCACCATCGTTCATTTCGAAGAAATCTCGCTGGACATCGCCCATGATCGATTGGCAGAACGAAGGGATTTCCTCGGGAGTTCCGAGTCTTAATGCTTCCATGATGTATTGCTCGTTGGGACAGGTGTCGGCGCACATGGGTTATCAAGGGAATGCCTTGCTATATATTTTTACGCGTGGCAAGAATGCTTGTGATGGTTGAGGTCATCAATGGATAATCAAATACGCGGCATCAGCATCTATTGGCGTTAGACAGCTGTACTTCAGGCAACGATGCACAATCTTTTTATCAGGATGACGCGAAGGTATGCCAAAGAATACCAAGTGCCACTTCAGAAGTCACAAACCTTGGACATTCTTGAAAGCACTTATTTCCATCTCGATCGCAGCCACCATCCTCGGCGCGTGCACGAACACGCTCCGCCGGTGGGATCTGCCCGGCGTTTTCCGCTCTGTTTTCAGGACGCCAGGGAACTATAGACGTTAGAAAGTCAATGCCGTGAGATCAGTCGGGAAGTGATTACATTCTCGTGAGTTTGGTTCACGAGAAAACTTTGCGCCTGAAACCGCGACCCAGGTAGCCTTGTACTCCCGCTTGTTCCCACCAGCATGTTCAGATTTCAAGCGCGGTGGCAAACACGGATGGCACATGAACACGATTTCACCCGCATTGAACTACCACACCCTAACTAACTAAAGGGCGTGGATTCTTCCTTCATCGACCACCGCCGTCCCCGTCGTGGATGGTACATCCAACGGTTCGGGTCTTACACGATCTCCAGGAGCGTGATTTCCTGGGATTTCCCCGATCATGTCCGCAGCCAAGCCAATCCTCACTCGAATCATCGTCCTCCGGTGAAACACGTGCCTCGCCCTTTTCTAGCCTTGTACCCTCTTCAAGTGGTCTAGAAATGCCCATGGTAAATGAAGCGGCTAGATAACCCTCACGATCATGAAATCCTGCAAGGGATGCGCACCTCATCCGTGAATTACATTAGCAGGCTAATCATCGGTTTTACTTACACGAACCCGAGTGCATCCGAGTTGTGGCATGCCCGAAATCCATTCCACATCTTTAGAAGACGTGAGCTTATTCACGTTTTCGCCTAGTAGCTTGCGAGCATGACTCAATCCAGATGCCCCGTGGCCCCAACCATGCGGATAGCAAGCCACTCCCTGCTTGATCCCATCGCTTATCTTCACGGGCACGTGAATTTTTCCCACGGCACTGGCCACCCTCACCGTATCACCGTCCGAGACTCCAATGGAGAGAGCATCTTCCCCGTGTAGCAAAAGGAAGGGATAGGAACCCTTCTTTCCTGGTTGGTTCCACAAGGTCGGGATATTATGGAACCAGGAATTCATGGTTTTCAAGTGTCTCCTTCCGATGAGCGTGAGGTCCACGAAATCACCACGTGAATGCTTGGTGTTGCGTAAAGATCTTGTAACATCACTGGATTCCTTGGTGAACTCGAGGAGGAAGGGAAGGAGGCGTTCATCTACCAGGTGTACCTTCCGATCACCTGTCATGAGGAAATCTTCCAAAACCCCGTACTGGTGCCTTTGCCATTTCAACAGCTTTCGTTTCTTGATGGTATTAAATGTGATCGCATTTTTGGATAGTAAAGGTGGTGTTCCTTCCATGAAATTCCCGATTATGGATAATAGCTGAACAAGGAAGCTTGGCGATAATTCCCGGTGTGCCAATCCAAGCATCCACTGGAGCACGCCGAATATTCTATTCCCGTGTGGCGGAATACCCATTTTCCTGGTCAATGCCGTGAATATGCGCCATTCTGGCTGCGCCAATCCTCGTGGTGTGGCAATGACATCGTGGTATTCCACGTGAGGGATGATATTATAGTTCAGGTGGGTCACGTGGATATTTTCCCGTTCGAGAGGGGTGGTTGCCGGGAGCACGTAGCATGATGGCACTCCTGCTTCCTTGGCGGAGTGCATGGCTGTTTCGTTAAGGTAAAAGTCGATGCTCACGAACATATCCAAATTTGCCATTGCCTTGCCAAGTTCATCGCTATTTGGCGCGGTCAGCATGACATTCCCGGCACTTTCCACGAATGCTTTCACTTGCCCGGTGCCTGGCGTTTCCATCTCCCTTGCTAGAATTGCCAAGGGTATCGATCCCATCACGCTCGGGTGATTCCCCACGCGACTCCTGAATTGATCGAACCTACCAAGGCCAATCAGGTTCCCTAGTTTTGAGACATTAAATGGCGCGTGGCCGAATATATTGCAGCCCTGCCTGTCCAAGTGCCCGGTGATGGTATGCAGGACTTCAACCGCCCACGCGTTGAACGTGGGATATTGGGTGATGCAGGTGCCAAGCCGGGTGTAGATGCAAGCACGGGGGGTTGTGGCAAAATTGACTGCCAATCGCTCAATATGGCTTGCAGGAATCCCCGTCCTTCGAGCTGCAGTCTTCAATGAGCATGATGCTACGATAGCCGCCAACTTTTCGTATCCCACGCAGTGTTTCTCAATGAACCGTTCGTCTATCAAGTTCCGTTCCAAGATAACCTTAATCATGGCTCCGAAAAGCCAGCAATCAGTGCCAGGATCGATGGGATAATACATGCAATTCTTGGATGCTCCTTGCAATGCCATGACAGTTTCATTCCTACGTGGATCGATGATGGCGACACCCACGCGATTAGCAATGTCTTTCAAGTATTTCATAACATTCGGACACTTTGCAAGGCTGAGATTGGTATGGGCAGGATTCGTTCCAGCGAGAATCAAGAAATCGACGTTTGGCAAATCCGGGATAGGCATGATGGTGGAGTTTCCATAGAGCATGAATTGTGCAACGAATTTGTTGTTATCATCGACTGAACCAGCATTGTACACGTTTCTTGTACCTATCGCATCGCAAAAACCTTTCCAAGACATTGAATGGGAAAAACAATGCCCACCGTTGGTCCCCATGTGTGTTGCTATCGAATGGGGGCCGAATTTCTTGATCACGGCCTTCAATCCACGTGAAATCTCATCCAAAGCGCGTTTCCAAGATATTTCAATCCATGCATTACCTTGGTACTTCATAGGACTAAGGATCCTGTCTGGATCGCTTGAAACATGATGCAGGGAGAGACCCTTGGGACAACAATATCCCTTGGAAACCGGATGGGATTTATCGGGAAATACGCCGGTCACGACCCCTTGCTCTACTTCCGCGATCAATCCGCATGATGCATCACATACGGGGCAAAAGAACTTCCTCCTCATGATAAGTCTATTCCTTCCTCCGCATTGAGCCAATTAAAAGGTATGCCACGAATCCATGAGCGTGGATTCTGGATGGAATTTCACCAGTACTACTTGCACGTTTACATGAGCCAAGACCAGACCGCCGTTAACTCGTACCTCAGCGTGAAAATTCCCATTGATTCCCATTTTTTACCCAAGATTTGCCTATCTTATCGAGGATGATTCATATTATATCGCGTGACTAGGCACCGAACTAATTGCCGAGATGCCCTTGATCGCATATCTTATCATCACATGTGCCCGATGGAGGGCATTGCAGGGGTTAGGGTATTGAAGAACGCCCATTTACATTCCTTCCACGTTTCAAAGACATTCACCATTTATTCAAGCACATGCTGGTATTTCCATGGATAGCCGACGATGAATTATTAATTCTTGAAGCGTTATGGCCTAACATCGCAACCAGTGCTCCCGGTTTCCCTCACGTTCCCAATAATGTTTAAGTTCTTGTATATTCATATTATGTAATAAGTCACGCGATAATAATAAGAACCTCCTTCCTTTTATTACATAAGGTGACTAGTTTTTACCATGAAAATTCTCCACCAGTTTCATGATGATCTAAATTTATTAGGCTCGAAAATATAGAATCCTTGCACCTCTCGGTCCAGCAATTTGCCAAAAAACTATACAAGTGTCAGGGAAATATAATGGAAGTCCAACAACTCGGTTCCATCGAAGAAGTTGAAGAATATGATGAGCACTTGGAAGTAACGGAATTTTCAAAGCAAGTGATGCTCGCAAAGGTGCTCGGCTCCGAAACTAGGTTGAAAATTATAAAGCTTTTGAGGAAGAGACGCAACGATCCAGAAGGGGGACTGGATATTACGACTCTTGCTTATCTCTTGGACCAGACAGAGGCAAACATATCCGCACAATGCAAGAAGCTAGAAAAGGCTGAACTCATCAACATCACCTATAAGCCTGGAGGTCATGGCGTGCGGAAGATATGCCAAGTAGATTTTAAGTCCATCAAGTTCCTTCTAGACTAGATATTGCCCGCACCGTTATTCCCAACCTCCCCGAACTTGGACATCGCGGTCCGAGCCGGTGCGGTTACTGCCGTTCCCCTGGGGAA
>WJJB01000041.1 GCA_014729935.1 Candidatus Bathyarchaeota archaeon
ATGCAGTGGGCGGTTATGATTCCATCCGCATGGCGCTTCGTGTATAGGGCGAGGCGTTTAAGGCGTTTCTTCTCGCTAGGACCGTGGAAGGGGAAGTAATTATTTCCCCTGGTGAATGCCAGCTCGCCATCACCCCAGTAATCAAAATACAACTGGGGGGCACCTTCATATTTACTATTCACCCCTGAACCTGAATCACTTTTTAGGTTGAAAGAATAACTGGAGAGGAAATGAATCCCATCCCTCTCCCAGTACGGTGCTGGATCGATGTCTCCTTGGTAATGCCGAAGGTAATGACGGTTTAGCAATGCTACCTTGTAGCCATTCTTTTTCATGAGATCCACGACGCCAGGGCCGAAGAAATTTTCCTGGGCAAACCACGAGGGCCCCCGTTTCAAGCCATAGCGTGACAAGGTCTTGTCGTTGATACGTATTGATTCCTGCAAGTCTCGCTTCGGATATGCCAAGTAAACTTGGTCTGAATAATGCACCGATATCAATTCAACTTGGTTTCGCTCCATGACCAACGTGACGAGTTTTTCCAGCTCATCGGGGTAATATCGAGCCATGAATGAGATCGCGTGACCTTGGAACTCCAAAGACGCCTTGAAGTCTGGATGTGCCATGTAAAAGTCTAAGAATGGCACGAAGCTCTTCGTGATGAGCACGTGGTATGATTCCTCGTTTCCAGCGTTGTATTGCAAGTTGAAATGGTAGATGGATAAGCTATAACCGCTATAACCGTTCCCTTTCACGGGTTTTCACCTTCTTGTCTAATCGGAAGTGGATAAATTAATAGTGATGCATGGTTTTTTGAATATCTCTTGGCATTTTCCCAATTCTAAAAGAGAATTCCGTGTTGAAGATAGGGCGTATTGCTTTCGGATGCTATGGATCCCTTCAAGACAACCAATGTCCCATCGAGAATGCCATCACGGTGAACAAGACCTGGAAGGCGGGAATGTACATGGCCAGGGCAATGATCGAGGCGGCTTGGATCACAGGATGGATCCTTGCGGGCACCTGCTGGATAACGCGATCCAGAGTTCCGAGAAGGCAGCCACCGCGATTGCCATCACCGATACCTTGATCCCGCGTTTTTGTCCTGTCGTAAGGCTTGAAAGCATTACCATTATGCCATCCATCTTGAACTCTTCTGGAATCTTCAAGTTAATTGGGTCACTAAAGCGTGTAGGTAAGGGCGACGATGATAGAAATTCCAGTGATTAGAGAAACCATTTCCACTGCAGTAGCCCTTGAGATAATTCCCTCGCGTGGATCCCGTGGCGTGCATGCCATCAAGTCCTCCCATTTGTTTGGTTCGATCGTGTAAGAGAATGTTTGAGGCGTGTGGACGATGCCCCGCTAGATCAATTGCAACTCCAGCGATACCAACTACCCGACCCTACACTAAACTAAAGGACGTGGCTTCCTCCCGAAATACCAATGAAAATCCTGCTTTGCCCATGATAAAGAAGATGATCGTCATGATGTCGACCTTCAAGAGATCGACCGTTAGGAGAACGACTGCAATGACGCCATGCAGGGTCACGTACACCAAGAGAGTGATGCTAGAAGACGATTCACCTAGTACCAAGAAGAGAATGGCATAACTCAACAAGATAACCCTTTCCACGAGGACGGGTTCGGCCGTGGCGTCCTATTCCTGCCGAATATCTCTTGGCGCTGCAGGACCTCATTATCATCCACTCCAGTGTGTTCCTGCATTGTCCCATTCATGCGTGGTTCAGCTTCATTTCATCATCAATATTCATAAAGGTATATGTGCAAACATCATAATATGGAATTCGTGATAAGATTGGAGGGGTTCCCCCTCGGGCACGTGCAACCCTTTTCCGTTGAAGCAGGCGATGACGAGCTATTCATCGACGTGATGGATAGGATCTTGCAACGGGGAAATGAAATCCTGCCCGGCGACCCTATAGATGGGTTGGATTCAATCGTCATCAGGAGCTTGGATGCAACCGAGATTAGCCTTGATGAATGCATCAACACCGTTGGGGCAATCTCCAACAAGTTCGGAAACGAAATCGTGCTCTCACCTGTTTCCACCATATCATTTGCAATAATGGTAAGAGATTTCCCAGATCTCACGGGATTGCCACGTATCAATGTAAAAGTGGATGCAGGCATGAAGGCAAAACAGCTCGTGCTTGAATTACTATCAAAGGTGAATGAACACATCTCCTTCATGCAAACTAAAATCCCTCTTGAACAAGTGGCAATCATGGGAACAAGTGACCGCGTCTTGACAACCAGCGGCATGAATGCTATAGAGATCAAGGCAACGCTAGGTGATACTCTCTTCATCGTGCGCCGGGAAAAACATGGCGGTCCAAATTGGAAAACCATCGAAGAAGCAACAGAATCATTGGTATTGGGTGAAGTCGACAAATCCGTGCTATCCCAACCAATAAAAATTCCACCTCCAAGAGAAGGACCACCAGGGGGACCACCCCCACCAGGGGGACCACCAGGGGGACCACCAGGGGGACCACCCCAATTAAAGGATATAACTCGACCTGAGATGCCAGAAACCGAGGAAGTACCTGATGGTGCACCTTCAGTCCCCAAAGTCCAACGGGATCGTCCAAAAGGAAGAGCCGGGGAAACGCGGAATTTATTCGAATCATCCAGCGCCGAGATGGAAGATGAAGTGGGAGAATTCAAAAGCGAATTAACAGGTATACCTGCATATAAAAAGAAGGGAGAAGGGATTCCCGGAGCAGGAACCCAGGTAATAACCCCCATGGATGCACTTGAAAAGGAACCAGGACCCGCAGAGGGTGGCTCCATCATCCCCGTGACAGAGAAAAGTGAGAAACCCGTTCCTGCTGGAGAGTCCATGATAACCACCTTGGTCGAACCGAAGCAATATAGCAAGAACTTGGGGATTGATTTCTTCGACGTGATGAACCCGGAAAATTATTATCCACTGGTCATCGATATTTCAGATCTTGCAATCGAGACCAAGGATACTGAAATCAATGTCCTAACGGGGGAACGAAAGATACAGAAGAAAGAAAAATTGGAAGCGAAACTAAAAGATCCACGGGTTACGGTGCGACCCATATTTCCAGGATGCAGCATCACACCGCAGGAATTGATGACCGATTTCGAGGAGAGGAAGGACACTCTCACATTCTATGTCACGCCACTAGTAAAGGAAAGGGTGAATGGATACATCGAGTTTATTGGGGATGGGAGGGTGTTCACGACCGTGCAAACACCCTGCGAGGTGAAAGATCCAAGATATGCTCGGGTTGTTGCATTTTACGGAATCCTTGCAGCGATAGTTCCAAAGCTGGGAGAATGGTTCGGCCTCAATCTTGGGTCTTCCATCTCCATGGGCGTGTTATCTGATTGGCTCGCATCCATATCCTTGGCAAATTTCATAGCCATGGTGGGAATAGGTGCGGCTTGCGCCATCGGTGTGGTATACTACATCCGGCGGCAACCATCGTCTGTTTCCAAGAAGTACCATCTCAAGGATTTCAAGCTTAAATCCCTTGAAGCATGAAATCGCTGGGGAGGGAGGTCTTGAAATTACCAAGAAGACCATGGATGCCACCAACCGGTTGATGGATGGAATTTCGAGCATTCCCGGATTGCATGTCATCGGGAAACCAGTGGTGACTGTTTTCTCGTTCGGTTACTATTTTTCTTTCCATTCCTGGTGGCGCGCTTGCCATCAGGAACCTTTCATCTTGGTTCATCCCTTCACGGGATCGGGAAAGACAAGATCGAGCAAGGTGCAGGCGTGGCGCGCCATGCATCGATGATCGGGGGGTAGCGAGGCCCCCTCTGCGGGATGGCTCCCGGAAAAATGTATCTATCTTACTAGCACATTCCTCCTTGCTTCCCGGGCGTGCCACCCGGTTTCACCCGCGGGCGCCACGGCGCGCGACCGAAACACTTATCAAGGAGAAACTGGCGCGGGGGGGGATGGTGAACCAACATGATACACCGCGACCATCGATATGGGTACACGCACGATGATGCCACGAGCGGCATCACCACCAAGGAGCAGGGGAACCACCAGCAGCAGCACGAGCGAGAAGAGCAACAGCACGAGCGAGAAGAGCATCACCACCAAGACGAGCACCACCAAGACGAACACCACCAGCGAGGGCGAGGCATCACTCGCGAGCATCAGGTGAACCCGGGGCGAGATAATTGCTGTTGCCCCGAGTGCAAGGGACGCGCGCACACCAAGACCGCCATGGGCGTGACCTGCATGGCATGCGGGCTCGTGCTCCAGCCGGGACCCCGGTACGGGGAAGCCGTGCCCCGCAGGGACGGCAAGGGGCGACTGGTGCGATCGAGCAAGCCATTCCACCGGGGTATGGCAACCAGCATCGGGGGCTCTCGGGAGCGCCGCGCGTGCGGCATGGAGCACTTGGCGCGGGTCCAGGCGATCTGGACCGGGTACGGAGCGAAGAAACGCGCCAGGATCTTGGCTGACACCAGGCGGCTGGCACACCAGCTCCACCTGCCTGATGGCGTGGTGGAGCGCGCCATGGACCTGTACGGCCGGGTGCGGGATCACCTGCCGCCCCGGAAGCGCTCGTCGGGCACGCCGGTTCTAGCTCCCGTGCTCCTGCACCTCGCCGCCCGGCTGGAGGGATGGGCGGTCTCAAAGGTGGAGATCCTGCCGTTTTGCAACATCGACACCAGGGCGTTCAACCGGGGCTTGCTCGGGGTGGCACGGCTGGCCAGGGAGCACGCGCCCGGCACAGTGCCAGCATGCCTGCCCCGGCTGCGGGGCCGCCAAGGCCATCCCGGGGGAAGCATGGCGCCGGGCCTGGCACGCGCGTCGGGCATCCTGGATGCGCTCCACCCCGGCGTCAACTTCGCCGGGACCCTCCGTCGCCTGGTGGCGATGCTGGGACCCCGGGGCGCATCCCTGTCCTACCGGAGCAAGGCAGGCGTGCTGGCGTACCTGGCGATTCGCTGCCACGGGTTGGAGGCGAGCCCATCAGCCATTGCCGCCAGGCTGGGGTACCAGCCATCCAGCCTGTACAACGCCATCTCCCGCCTGCTGGATCGGCTCGGTATCGCCCGGGAGGCGGGGCTGGGGGGGTGTGATTTCACGGGATTGCTTGGCGCGGGAAGCGCGTGAGCAGGCACCCCCAGTTCTTGGCAAGCGGGCACCAAGGTGCTCATCGAGCGTGGAAGATTGGCGGAGTTCTGCAAGAATGCAGGGAGGGATATGGCACCCCCACCCCCGTGCTCCCGAGCGCGCTGGTTTACTTGCTAGGATGGGTGGTACATCCCGCACCTTTATATAATGCAACTAAAGAAGTACCAAGGGAGGTTGACATTCCCTGGCTTGGAACCCATGGAAGAGAACGCGTCACACCGCGAGTTGCTTCGACCATGGATAATGGACCTCGGAACCGCTCGAACTCCTGCAACGGAGGCTCCAGCGCGGCGAGGTCGCCGTGGAAGAATACACGGGATTGAGGAAATCGATCGAGCTGGACAGGATGATGGATTACAACGGGAAAAGGCTGTGCAAGCCGGAGCAAGAAAGAACCAAGTTCTCGTGGAATGTTTTATCAAGAAATGCCTCTAGCATGAATGATTCCCTGCCTGTCCTGAAATGATGAATTCCCTCGCGCACCACTTCATTGTATCTTGTACCACGGACGAGGAATGATATCTCATCGAC
>WJJB01000042.1 GCA_014729935.1 Candidatus Bathyarchaeota archaeon
GTCGATGAGATATCATTCCTCGTCCGTGGTACAAGATACAATGAAGTGGTGCGCGAGGGAATTCATCATTTCAGGACAGGCAGGGAATCATTCATGCTAGAGGCATTTCTTGATAAAACATTCCACGAGAACTTGGTTCTTACCAGGGAACAGGAGCCTGGCTTGCCGAGCATCGCCAAAGCATACTTGGCCATGCAGGTGGAGTTATATAACTTGCAAGTCGTCTCACGAGGGATCATGGCAGGGCTTCCGACTAATCTCATGCTGCAATTGCTCGTGCCGACTGCATATCTTGTTGGAAACGAAACGCTAGAGCTCATGATCGAAAACGGGACCATCAAGGGCGCGCTATCGCTCCTTGAAGGAGCGTTAGCCAAGTTTGATGTTAAGCTTGGAGCCAAGACCCCCGGGAAAGAGAAGAGTGAATTCGTTGAGCGGATTAATCACCTGTACATGGAACATTTCATGAAAAAATACAAGCCAATTCATGATGACTTCAGGTACATGGCATTTTATGAGACAATACACACGATCATTAAGAAGACCGATGAGATCTACAATTATATTAATCCAGCTCTCACGCGAGTGTTACACGCAAATATCCTGTTCAAGCGAGAGTAGCTTGTCAATGTACGACAGGAAAGGCAAAGGGAAAGGGATGCACCACCAGGGAATCCAGGTGCCAATCACGTGATTTTCTCCATGGATGAAATTCGTCTTTTGGGGAAAAAATGAGATTTGAATAAATTCAAACTAACGTTAGCAAGGAATACCCGTAGAATGCCAACATGCTTTGAAAAGTTGTTAATACCCAAAAAATCACGGTTAACCACCGGGTATATATTTTCTTCAATTTCTCGGATGCGTCCCATGATAACCATGAGCCCCTGGATTCACCTTGATCCAACCTCCTTGGATCAATGAGAAGAACTTTCACCAAGCTAATAACGGCATAAATCCCTGCGGGAATCGCGAGAAGGAACACGAGTCCATCCTCAAGTAGCTCTCCCATGACCACCTCGCTGGGAATGATGACGTGGAGGAATACAATCATGATTCCCGATACAACCGATATGAAAGCCACGTCCAAAATTGTTCCCCCGTGTAGCAGGACTATCAGGATGTATTGCATTCCAAGGAAAACAAGCAGAATCACGTTCGGTAGCTGGAAGCGCCAATCTGTCATGGTCCAGTTACCCGCAAGCCATGATAATCCGATATCCATGAACAAGATGCCAAAAACGGACAAGGTGCCCAATCCGAAATACCTGAAGAAATCTAAGGTTCTTTGTCTCTTTTTCTTCACCGGCTTCGCGTTTGCAGGAACCACCAAGTAAATCGCGGTAAAAACGGTTTGTGCCAAGGCGAGGATATGAATGCCAACCATCGGATTTAGCGTTAAGGTGCCAATCATTACTTTCCCCTCCTCATGCTCCCACCGAAAACTTGTCTAGCACTGTTCCTTCGAACCCGTAGGTTGTAAATTCCAAATAAGTTGCATTTGCTGTGACTTCGGTGAAGCAAGGACTCGCCAATGCCACGTCCGTCTCGGGCACCGGACGCAGCCCGATATCGGTCAATCCACCCCCGCAACCCACCACGAAGTATGTAAGGGGGTTCTCTGGGAATGTTTGATTCACCAGAGTTCCCCGCTCGTAATGATGCGCGTGGCCACTAACGACAGCAGTAACGTTGTAAGATTGCAGGATTGGCAGCAATTCTTCTTTCAACACGTAATTTGGACCATAAAATCCAGCTCCGGTGATGGGACAGTGAAAGAGGGTGATCCTGAAGGGCATCGCGGCAGCGTTGGTTAGATCAGCTTCCAACCATGCTAGCTGGTCAGCCGTGAAGGAACGGTTATAGTCACCTGGATTCAATCCACCAGGTTCCCCAAAGTCATCGATATCAATCTCGGGGAAGTGAAGGACTTGCACGTGGACGCTGCTCCAGTTGAAGCTGAAGTAAAATTGCTCTCCGGTATCATGTGGATTAAGCCCACTGATTGAATCCACGGTTTGCGGGAAATAATTCCCGAAATAATACTCATCGATACCGTCATCATCCAAGTCCCGTGGTTTATCGTGGTTACCACGGACGGGTACAATCGGAATGGTATCCAGGTACGTGCTTGCCTTGGTGAAGAAATCATTCCACTCGAACTTTTCCCCATCTTCAACGAAATCACCGACCATGGCTACAAAGCTATAATTCCTGTTGGCAATCTCCTTAGCAGTATGCCCATGCCAGCCTGGTCCCACCTTTTGTTGCGTGTCTGCAAATAAACCAAAAGTGAACTCTGGTTGGCTTGCGGGGGCTGTCCTGAATTCGCCAGTGGTATATGTAGTACCGTCTTGATCTATCCTGTAATAATACTTGGTATCTGGTGCCAAGCCCGTTAAATTCACGACATGGAATTTAACAGCCATGCTTTCCACGGATGAGTTTACCAAGTTAAGCGGGTCTGTCCCAAAATGAACCGTGCCTGTGGTATTGGCGTTGGTTTCCCAAGCAACATATACTTCATGGCGGGGATCGTCATACCAGGAAATCCATGCCGTATCAGGCACCGGAGTCCCCTTGTATCTCGTGAGGTAGATCCCGTAGAAGAGAGGTAGAGGGATGGTAAATAAAGCAAGGAGTAATGACCTGGTTATTATTTCCTTTCGCTTGGATCGGGATGTCATGGGTATTGGATACCATGGCACATCTTAAGATCTTGGATCTCTACCATGAATCCATGCGCGGAAACCATCAACGTAAGCTCTAATTGCTTCCCTCGGATTCCGCGTGGTTTTAGAAGGAACCATGATGGTTTCTCGGGAGAATTTCAAGATTAAAACTTGTGTTGGATTTGAAAGCTTGAAGAATGCAACCAGCGTTACCATCAAACTGACAATGAATCTTGATGAATTGAAACGGGTGTAGGATTGCCATGCAAATCGCATGCCGTGATACATGCATTGAAAAATGATGAAACCGAGAAGGGCAATTTCCACCAAGTGTATTAACACGATAGCTGGCTTCAATTTAGTTTCTTGGGAGTCAAGATTTGATTCAATGACCGATAATGTTCTTGGAGTGCATGAGTGCGTGTTCCAAGTCTTGAGTCCCTTTACCGTGATATATCTTCGGGTGCCAAGGGTCACATGGGATCCTTTTGTTATTACCACTTTTTTATTAATTTCGGGCGGTAGATGTTCCGGATTCCTTTCGTGGGATATTGAATACCGGGGATGGATGATGCGGTGAACCTGCTTGATGGCAAGCACGATGCACGATGCCGCGGTGAATTCCCCCATGAAAAACGCCCGCCTGCTCGTGATGGCAATCCCGGTACCCATGAGAATGATCGCCAGCAATATATCCAGTCTTTTCCCCTGGATAGCCCGTGCAATCCGCATCCATAGCTTTTGTTGCGGTTCTGCCTCCCCGTCAACATCTCGGCACGTTCCAATACCAATTGCATGTAAAACTCGTGCCACTGGCTGCTCTTTTTGAAACTTGTGCCATTTAAAGGGCAGGGGGATGAGGTAACGAGCATGATGTGTTCCGATCCTGAGAACCTGTTGTGGCATGAATGCAAGCGCCGCGATCGCCACCATGAGAATTACAAAAGAGAATAGCAAGTAAGGTGCAATGATCGCATTCCCGAGGAGGTCAATGCCATTTTCCAAGTGCACCTCGAGTGCCAGCTCAACCAGTACCAAGATCACCCCCCATCGCAGTATTTTGGATTCCCTCCTACCTGCGTGGAAATAATTGACTTCATTTACGGGGATGGAAACGCACCGGCGCCAGATCCTCTTGGCATAAATGGCAATTGATTCACCCGAGATCGAGATGGAGATGCGTTGAACCATGACCAGCGAGCGAAGCACCAAGATGATCCCGGTGAGTAATGGAAGGACTCCCGTCCATATAAATGGGGACAAGGCAAACAGGAAGAATAATAGACCTTTCGTGGTGAAAGGAACTTGCATTATGCTTGCGAGGATGAATAACGCCCCTGCAATGAACTGGCCGACTTGGAATGATGAGTAGGTCGCACTTGAGACGACAGGATCATTGCTTCTTGGCGAATCTTGCTGGTAGGTTTGCTTCTTGCTTGAATCGACCGTAGTCATGTCAGGTACCATCTTCATGATCCCCCGTAGGTGACATTAATACTAGCCCCGAAATCCGGTGGCGGGGCGGTGATGTTATAGTACCTGCATAGCCAGTATACCACGGTGTAATCCGAACCCGTGCCTTCCATCTTGCCAGATCCCGGACCACCAATGCTGTAGGGGGAGCGGGACCATAGGAAATCAGTTGCCCCTCGCTTATCCGGGGTGAGCGCGGTGGAAGTTACAATTTCGAACTGGTAGATGGATTTCCAGAAGGGATACAATATGCTTCCCGTGCCATTGGTGAAGAAACTTACCCATCTCTCCGAGACTGGTGATACCAGGTCGCTATTATTCACGCCATAATTTCTTCCAGGTAGCCGTTGGGGTGCACCATGGTATCTCATCAAGCAATCCTCAATATCCCCGATGATGGTGCTATTTGCTGGTTCATTGAACCTGTTGCGCCCTTCCAATACCATGCGCATGGCATGAAAGATGGCAGTCCTGTCATGCTTGGTCAAGTCATGCATCTTCCTTACATGCTCTATCATCATTGCATTTAAAGCAGGCTCGGATTCAAGGAGTGTGAGGATAAACATGATCTCCCAGTCCAGTAACAACCCATAATATGCTTGGACAAGGTTCGTCCTGGAGAGGCGTGGGTAGTTTGAACGGTGCAAGTAGTCTCTATCGATGGCATATTCCTGGTAAAGGGGGCCATATTTCCCCGGCATGACCAATTCTCCCACTTTCAGATAGGCCAAGGTCCAAAAACCTCCCGTGCCGAATAAACTGTATCCCACATCGAGGTCGGTACCGTTCGGGTCGCCCTCCGGGTTCACGTAAAGCCATCCTTGTGTCATCAGGTTCGTGAGCATGTCATCTACCAGCCGGCGGACGGTAGCCCTGATTGTCTCATTTTCCACCAGCAAGTAGGTCATCCCGAGACCCATGATGACGCCGTTATGCATATCCCTGCTTGTATCATCCTCGTATAGGTAATATTCGCCATTCCACGTCCCCAAGTAGATATTATCACGAACATGACCGGGATACTCGTCTAGGGGCCATGCATAACGTGCCATACCACCGTTCGGCGCCACGTGAAGGATCTTGTCGAAGCCGTTTAACGCTTGCGTGATATTGTCCAAGGCTTCCTGCGCCCAGGTAAAATTACCCTCTCGCACGTGGGTGGCATACCTGCATGCTTCTCCCACCAGGTAATGTCCCGTCCATTCCGCGGAATCGCCTGTCATAGAATAACCAATTGGATTCCCGACACTGGTTGATGAATCGAAGAGCGTGTTCACGATCATGTTATGGGGCATGTGATACCGCGCGATATTGTCTTCGAACCACATGGCCATTGCATGAAGCCTGCTATAATTGGCTGGAATGAACGTGTGGGGATCAGGAGGATCCAAGTCACGGGCGATTTGGTTATAGTCATTCATCGCATGAAGAAAGAATCCAGCATATGGCCCGAGGAACAAACTAATGCAGGTGCATGTTATCGCCAGAACCCTTGCTGATTTGGAGAGCTTGGAAAACCATCCACTATACCGTTGCTTTTGCATGCTGATCACCGGGCTCACGCATTCCCTGCAGGTACTTTGGTGTATTACTATTTCAAGCATATCACTTCATGAACTGGTCGATCAAAAGGGAAAAGAGAGGTGTCAAGGTGGCAAGCAAAGGAATACCAGGCAACCTTGAACACCATTCAAGTGCCCGCATGGAAGGTTAAATTCATGAAAACCTCGAAACCGTGCCGACATATATTTAGGGAAAAATCTTCACGAGTTTCGCTAGTTGGTACCACGTGAGGATTAACCTGATGCCAATTAATAACAACAGGAACATCGTGAAGTAATCTCTCACGAGGATGGAGACGAACACCCTGGCAATTAAATACACGATGGTATACGTGAATGCCGCCCTCACGAATATGGCGAAGATCTCAGGGGTGAGTTGTCCCTTTTTTTGCTTTTGCGCCAAGCTATACAAGTATGGAAGGAACACGGCGTGGATGATGAGCGGGACAATCATCAAAAATCCCCCCGGGATAAACAGGAACCCCACATCGATGACAACGAAAATCAGGTATGTAAGGAGACTGAGCGACAGGTTCATGGAACTTGGAATGCTGGCACGCTGCAAGGAGTTACCCTCCTCCTCATCATCGAATTCCATTCGTTCGAAACTCGTTGAAATGGGTTTCTGCTGGTTTCCTTGCACTTCATTCGTGGGATCTTCCTGATCTAACTGCCGCTCCTCCAGCAGCTTGAAGGCAATATCCTCCGGTCGAAGATGCTTGTTCGGACAGTCATGGATCTCTGGCAAGCGATGTTTCTCGCAAAAATATTCTCCGCACCGCCTGCACTTGAATCCCAAGCCAATGTCTCGCCCGCATGTAGCGCATTTTACCATTATGCATTAAACCTCTAGTAGGATGGGGTAAAAATTTCAAGTATTCCTCTTGTCATTAATAACCCAATTCCCCCATTAATATCTTCTTATGTAACTTGATAATGCAAAAGAACATTCTCCATTTTTCCAAGAAGCATATGGTGGGAACTATCGTGCTTTCGTGAATATCCAATCCTTTATCCATCAGTTTCTCGCCTTCCGTTCGAGTGAAATGCCTTGGAAATTGCACCTTCTCTTTTACAAATCCCGAGTAACTCTGTTCCATGATGATTTGTTTTTCGCACGTGATTTGAAGGGATAAACTTGAAGGGTTCCTGTGGCATGGCATCCTGCAAGTGAAAATACCCGCAACTAGACGGCTCCCGGGCAATCAAGAGCATCCCAAGCATGGGTATGGTGATCACTTGATCTCCTGCATCTATATAGATTCTTGTGAGGAAAAATCATAAGGTGGGAACGGCTAGTCTACGAAGATATATCATGATCACTCTCATACTTGAATGCGTCCTTTTTGGGTACGTGCTCATTCGGCGCTTGAGAAGTGATGGGGAAATCGAAGGCCAACCATTAGGTATGCCAAGGGGAACTGTACGTGCGCTTATTACGATTGCTGTAGTTTCTTTTCCTTTTCACTACTTGCTGGCAAATGAACCGACTCCTAGCCTCATTACTAATGCCATTTTCATCTTGATAGCGTTTTACTTCCAAAATAGGAAAAAAGACGATAACAAGGTGAACCGGATGTATGATTACATGAAGGATGAAAAGTACAAGCTGGACAAGGATGATCTATTCCAGCCGTTATATCTCCCACGCTACACGGTCCGGTGCATGTTGCTTGCATTGGTCGTCGGCATCATCGTATATAACGAATTTGGTCCGGACTTCACGTTCGAGACCACGAATACCATGATCGACATTCTTTCAATCATCCTGCTCTTCTTCTTCGGCGCGTTCCTGAAAGTCATCCGCACGCGAAAGGAGAAGAGAGAATTGGAGACTCGCATGGATACACTGGAAGGGGAGAAGGAGCTGGATCGCTTCCAAATCATGCAAGTCATGATGGAGGAAGATCCTGGTTGGCTCGCCCAGAAGGGCAAAAGCCTGCTATCCATCATCACTCTTTTAGCGGTGCTATTTTCCCTCATCCTGTTCTCAATCGACGAGGATGTGATTATTAATTTGTCGTTTTACACGTTCTCGCTACGGGATACCCTATTGCTTCTGATCAACGTGTATTATGGTTACCGGGATTGATTGAACTATCACACCCTAAACTAAAGGGGCGGGTTTTCTCTCGCAAGACGGATAAACTCCCGGGTGATGCCATTTTTTTTTTCCCCGATTTCCCCGGAAAGCCACGCTTGGATGGATTGGATGGCCAGATTCAGCCATGAACACGGCCATTCGCAAGGTTATTTCATTCCATGTAGGTGAATCGACAAGTAAGCACTCTTTAGGAACGGAAATTTGGAAGAGCCCATGAATGATACTAGCCTGGTGAATCGCGGGGATATCCCGATCCCAACAAGAATCTTGGATGTTATCATTGTGGCTTTCCTGTTCGGTTTCGGGTGGCATGTGCGGGGGAGTGGTACGTCAGATCCAACCGTGGTCATGTTGCTATTCCTACTGTATGTTGGTTACCGGTACGCGCCTAGGGATAAGTTTAACGTGGTAACCTTTGGTTTGGCCATCGTGTTGTTTCGTGCATTGCGTCGCGGGTGGGGGACTTTCGTGGGCCAAGGCGGCATTCCAGGATTGTGGGATGGGCATCTCATTTCGTACAGCGAGGGATTCGATATCCCGGTTGCTTGGTGGCAGGGATACTTCTGGTTATTCATCGTTGGGCTCGCATGGGCGGGTCCAGCCGCCAGCATCATCGGAGGGTATTTCCTAACGTCCAAGAAATACAACGGGAAAGACTTTGGCATATGTACCTTGCTATATTTCGGTGGGATGGCCCTTGGATATCTGCTGGCATACCTGCTCGTACCGGTGATCTCACCAGTCGCATATTACGACGTGTATCTCGCAGGATTATCCACCCGGAATTACAAGTCCATGATGGACAATTTTGCTTATGCTTTTGCAATGGTCCCAGTGCTTCTCTATATCAGGTTTATCAGGAAGGATAAGATCTTCACCAGGGCAACCATCACCATCATGCTCATTTTCGGGGTGGGATTGTCCGTTGCTGACATCTGGCAAGCAATTGGCAGGAATAATCCTTCGCTAGGGCTTCCCTTTTGGTCTTTATGGGAATACTTTTCTGGATTCATAATCGGCGCACTCCTCATGGTATTTTACCACACGCGTTCCCCAGAACGCTGGCAGGTATCAAGCCAGGGATTGCACCTGTTTCACGAGGACGCTACCGTGTCACGGCCAGGGGATCCCCCGTGGAGGCATCTCGCGTATTTCTGGCTTGGTCACGCGGGGCTCATCCTGTATGGCTTGCAGGAATCCCTAATTGGCATGGCGAATCAAGCAGCGAATGCAATGGGTGAATCACTTGGTCTCGTTACCGAAATCGGCGTGATCCTCATCCTGATCGTCGACATACCCTTGTACCTCCTTTATCGTCATGGGTATTTTGGTAACCGCTTTGAATCACGTTCATTCAAGCAAAAATGCCTCCTGCTCCTTGCCATTTTACTGCCAGTGTACTGGCTCTGCTACTCGCTTCAATTCATCCTGACGGGACGATTATTCACCTGGGAAGTGGGATATACGGTGACCTGGCTTGATACAATCAGTTTTTGCGTCGTTGGTGCCTTCCTGGTGCATGAACTGTGCAGGATGTACTGGCGATGGCGAGATTCCATGAAACCCTCAAGAAATGGTTTTAAATAGTACCCCAGCGTTATAACCAATCAGTAATATCGTTCTAGATTTCGATATTGCAGGTAAAAAATTCCATTGAGGCAATAGACATGGTGAAACGAGAGATAGCAACAAGCATGCTGGTAGTCCTCATAACCGCGTGCGCTGCAGGATCATCCGTTGCCACTGGCTTGATCGTTTGGTCACAGATGAAACCGGAGAAACCAGCACCGGATATGCTTCCCACCACGGAAGCACCTGATGTAGCGTTAACGATCGTGGATGACATCACCGGAACCGAGGTAGAAGTTACATTATTGGAAATCGTGGCCATGATGGCTAATCCTGAAAAATTTAAATCCGTGCAAGAGGAGATCGGCGGGAAAACTCGTACCATCCTTGGCGTCAATCCCGTGGATTTATTCGATGAATACGGATTCTGGGATCCTTGGAACATCACCGTGATGGCAGAGGACGCAACGAGCAACGTGATCAATGTTTCGGATATGTATATATCCGATAGCAAGTTTTTCGGAGATGCGGTGGGCGATCCCATCATCATCGGCGTGGCATGCGATAACATGTGGCTGGGAGATTCCCCCATCCAAGCGGTGGCTAATTATGGCAACTTCTCCATCTTTGGTTCCACGAGGGAAAGCGCCCAAAAGATACGAGACGTGGTTGCTTTGAACATCACCTCGCATTGGCAAGTCGAGGTATTCGTGGACAATGTTTCAGAATACGTCGTGAATCGTTCCAACATCATGGATAACGAGATCACCGATCAATTTGACTATTACGATAACGATTCCGGAAAGGGGTGGAACCGGACGTATTCCGGGAGGACCATATCCGATATTGTCAACCAGACGAGCGCGGTTGGTCAGGATTACAATTTAACCATCATCGCCGCGGATGGATGGGGATCGAAATGGGTGTATAACAACACCGACATCAACAAGGGTCTCACGGAAGAAAAACAAGCCATGATCAACGATCCGGAGGAGCCACTTGATCCCGAGGGGAAGTTGATGGTACTTTACTATGAAGCAGCAGACCTTGGTGAATTCCACACACTCAATAATGTGGGCAGTGGGGGTCCCTTCAAGACCGTCGTTCCCGGCCAAACCCGGAACCGGTATATGAAGCTGGTAACGGAAATAAGGGTAGTTCTCATTTGATACGATCCTGCACGTGAGAACGTATTATACCCTCCTTTCATTTTTTCATTGGAATCATGCATTGAAGTGATGGAAATGATTAGGTTCAAGCACGAAAACAAATCGGCAGTTATCCTTTTCTTGGGATTCTTGACATGCGTGCTTATATTGCAAGTCACTCCTGTTACCGCCTACTGGGATGGTGATGGGGGGGATTGCAGGGATTATCACGGCATTACATTTATGGATTGCAGCCATGATGGTAATCCGGGGATTTCCATCGACGGGATAGCCAACGAAACAGCATGGGATGCAGGAATGAATAATTCGAGGACCGTCCCAGCCGCATCCATGAACGAAAGCACTTATTTCTTCTTGACATACATCAACTTGACCATCCTTCGTGATGACACGTGGGTGTACCTGTTGATGAAATGGAATGATTCGAATATCGGTCACATCCAAGACGAGATAGACATCTGCTGGAATATCAACATGGATAATTTCACGGCGTATTTCGCAGGTGGCATGAATACAACCGGCGAGGAACAACGTGTTGATACCTGGGGATGGAATAAATTGAATTATGACAATGGTTCCATCCATCCTGGAAAAGACCAGTGTTTTGGGACTAACGGATGGTATGACCGGGCGGATGAAAATCAGGATATCGATACGGGATATATCATGCTTAACGAAGGTGGCGTTGATTATTATCAAGTAGAGATGAGACGCAAGCTCATCACGAACGATGAATATGACGTGCAATTCACTCATGACGGGCTATACGAGTTGAACTTTGCTGTGATCGATGACATGGGCCACGAGGATCACGCCGTGAGTTGGAATTACGCGGTGAATTTTCAGGGATTGCCTGGGAGCAAGAAGGTACCGGGTCCATTCATGCTCGCCTTAGGAGTAACCCTGGGAAGCATTGGCATTGCATGCTTGCGTACACGCAAGGGAATCATTGGAAAAAGCTCGTGAAGGGAGTGACATAATTCACATGGTATCGAAAAGGAACGCCGGGATCCTCCTCTCCGTGGTAGGTGTCGGCGCCGTCGTGGTTCCATTGCTGGTATACAACTATACCCAACTTCAGGAACGGAACACGAACCCGTGGAATGTATTCATTTTTGGATCGGGAACCACGGGAAATGTCACCATTTCATATGACGAATTGCGTTCGGGGGATTACCAGATCCTTCATAATGGCAAGTTCGATATATTGAACAGGTTGGATTATTCATACACCTATTCATATACAGGAGTTGTGTTATGGGACCTGCTTCAACAATCTGGAGTGGTTGCA
Source organism: Candidatus Bathyarchaeota archaeon (assembly GCA_014729935.1). GTDB lineage: Archaea > Asgardarchaeota > Lokiarchaeia > Sigyniarchaeales > Sigyniarchaeaceae > WJJB01. Next base: position 11,841 of record WJJB01000042.1, read on the forward strand.
CCTAATGCCACCGAATTCCGCTTCTGGGCAGAAGATAATTACCGGTGCGAGCCCCTGCCCCTATCCCTAGCTGAAAGCTACCCGACCGAAGTGATCCTCGCGTGGGAAGAGGATAACAAGATCCTGAAGCCCCGTAGGAAAGGTGGTGATGGTCCCTTGCGATCCGTTGTCAACCTGACCATATCACAGCAGCTTGACCCCCCAACCTACAATAGTCAATTTTGGGTGAAATATACCAACGCAATAGAAATCATATCCTGACCTGATGAGATGGTAGTCAATGAATCAGCTAGTAGAAAATGGCGCAGGATTCAGCATCGATACCCAAGTTTTCATCAATCGAAACAAGACCCTGGGGCACCTTGGCACGCGGGATCTCATCAATGCTTCCATTTTAGGCATCATGGGGGGATTCATCTCATCCCTGGTGCCATTTAGTCTGCTCGTGAAAATATGGTACCCGTTTGCAGGTGGGACACAATTAGTGTCAGGACATCATCTCATCTGGATGGTAATAGCATATGGACTAGTAAACAAAAAGGCAGCAATCCTGGTAACTGCATTTATCAAGGGCATGTGCGAAATGCTTCTCGGGGATCAATGGGGCATCATCATTTTGCTAATCAATTTACTCGAGGGCATTTCTCTTTCTGCCGGATTCTGGCTGATGGAGCGCCTGGGAGAAGGAACCACCAAGCTTGGGTGGGGATTAGCGGGGGGTCTTGGAAACTTCTCGCAAGCACCCGTGTTCTGGTTGATGACTGGCAGGATTTTCATCCTGGATATTTCATTGGCTATCTTGGCATTCATCTTTGCTTTTGTTTCTGGTTGTCTCCTTTCTGGTATTTTCGGGAGATTCATCGTGTTAAAGGTGCGTGAGGGGAGTCTTTATTCCTTTAAAAAATACGTGGAATGCCATCAACTTGGCGGTAATTATGATAGAAAGGCATCCCGTCGCCTCGAATGGACGGGAGATTTTCAAAAGGACATGGAGTCTATTAATAAGTGCATGGCATATCCGAGGAATGGCAGCCATGAAAATGGCTCCGTGGTGATTGACCACGTGTCGTTCACGTACCATGGAAGTAATTCCCCCATCCTTGCAAGGATTGAATCCCAACTTCAACAGGGCGACACCTGTATCATCACGGGACCA
>WJJB01000043.1 GCA_014729935.1 Candidatus Bathyarchaeota archaeon
AATATGTGCCTGTCGGTTCTACTGAAATAAATGTAAATTCATCCGATCCATTCGTGGTTGGAGACAGGATTGCTATCGTGAGAACTCCAAATCAACTCTGGATAGACGATTTAGACATGGCTCAGTATTGGTGGGAGCCAGGCTATTTCAAGATTCCCCATGAACGGAAAATCGTGGGGATTCAAGACAACGTCCTTGAGATTGATATCCCAATGGTCGATGCAATCCAGAGTAAATATGGTGGGGGTTATGTGACGAAAATCAATACCAGTGAACGAATACACCATTGTGGACTCGAGAATATGGTATTGAAAAGTGCACACGATGAAAATGATCCTGAGGATGAAGAACACGCGTGGAATGCAATTTACTTCAGGGATATCGAGCATTCTTGGATCAAGGGAGTAACTGGCAAGCACTTTGCGAAAAGTCTCATCGAGATTGATAGACATGCCAATTTCAACACGATACAAGATTGTGCCATGATGGACCATGTTTCCAAGATCCGAGCCAGGAGGAGATACTCTTTTGATATCAGGGAAGGATCCTGCAATCTTTTCCAACGCTGTTACACCCGAGATGGTAGGCACGATTTCGTGACAGTCTCCAAGGTTGAAGGACCCAACGTGTGGTTGGATTGCCTCGCGGAAAATACGCATGATGATATCGGCCCCCATGGAAGGTGGTGCACGGGAATTCTCTTTGATAACATCCTTGGCGGATCAATTCGACTTAGAAATCGACGGGATGGCGGTTCCGATTTCGAGGGAGATATGGGTCAAGGTTGGTCATGTGCCCAAAATATGTTGTGGAACGTGATATCCACCGAGCAAAGTATCGTGGTGGAAAGCCCAATCGGAGGAAAAAACTGGGCAATGGGATATTTTGGTCATGAATTCAAGGGGAATGGGTACTGGGAAAACCGGTACCGCTTCATGGTTCCTCGCAGCTTGTACCTGCAACAATTGCAAGATAGACTAGGTGTTTCTGCCGTGGAAAATATCACCATTAGGGAACAACGGGAAGGCCAGATATTTCATCTCCTGCGAGAATGGGAGGGAAAGGGATCATTTACCGATTTCTCAACGAACGAAACGCAGCCAAGATCATCGATACATGACCCAAGAGCATTGAAAATTCACCAGTACTGGATAACCGTGCACTTGGTAATTTGGAACGTGGTAGCATTACTGGGGGTAATGGCATGGAAAGCAAAGAGATAGGATGGGTGTTTCTGCCAAGCTGGATTCTCGTGGGAATATCATTTGGCTTTGCCTTAGCCGACATCATTGTTGATGTAACGAATGTTCTCGATCCGAAAATAATCGCATCTTTGAGTGGAATGATAGCAGGTGTGAGCTTTTCATTCGTTCTCCGTGGGATCATTCCTCCTTCCAAATTGCATTATCTCCTGCTTTTGCTTGTCTCGTTCCAAGTGATCGGGAATTTCTTCATGGATTCGTGCGCGTGGCTTGGAATTCGTTACATGGCGATTTGGCTGCTTATTGCTTCCTTGATGCAGTTTGAAATCATCATGACTTCTTCCAAGGAACATTCACCTGTTCTTGCATTTGGAAAGACGTTCAAGATCGCTGCAAAGCCTGTGTCAGCAATATTATCTGCCATCATCTTTTTCATGAGCGTAAGTAATTGTCCATTTCCTGTGGGTGCAAGGATGTCTTTTTTCATTGTCCCCGTCCTGGTTTTATCCATTTTCCTCTTGAAAAACAAGTATTTCACCAAGGAGATCCCAATTGAAGGGCTAAAGCATGCATTAGAACCAAGAAATGTTGCAAAAAAACCAAAATCTTGCTTGCATGTGTTTCTCGTAAGCCTTTTCTCGGGGTGCATCATGATGCTTTATCTTGGCTTGAATCGACTTCTTGCAATCAATTTTGGAGATCCTCCCAATATCTTCCATGTTATTTCCTTGCAACTATTTTCCATTGCTTTCATGTTCTTGGTTTTTCTAACCAAGAAACATGGGGAGTCTGGCACCTCTGGAAAGAGTTCAGTAAGTGGAAGCAAGTGGATCTTTGTAGTGGGGCTTTTTATCATGATTTTCGTTCCATGGGTGCTCGTGACCTTGAAAAAAGTGCACGTCCGCGTCGCCGGTTTTGCACATTTAGGGGCAATAATAGTGTTCCCCTTGATGCTTCCCTTTATAGGCGATGTCCTCGAAGGATGGATTAGGGAGAATTTTCGAAGGAATTTTACAGCGATGAACCTTGGTTCCAGCTTGGGGGTGGTCATTGGAATCGCTGGTATCTTTTACGGGGCTGAGAATTACCAAATTGGACCCGGGATGGGAATCACCTTCAGTTCCTTTTTGTTAATTGGTGGAACGTGGATAATGAAATCGTATCATCTAAACCGGGGCTAAATAGTGCCAGCCCACTCCCTCCAGTAAATCACGCCACCCAGTCTAACCCTTGGTATTTCTAGACGGATCCAGCACGTGGAATTTCTGAATGTACCATGTTGGATGATGGGATCTGGGAAAAAGCCTATCCAGATGATGCATCACTCCCACCGTTAACTATTCCCACTGGGGCTAGCAGGAGATCGTTTCTTCATCATCACTAACAGGATATAGTAAAACCACGAGATCCCCGCGGCAATGTATACGGCAATCAATCCAAATCCTGCCATGTACCTTCCCCAGAAATCCTCATAGGCTATTGATGCACCGATCGAGTAGCCAACGGGTGAGACGGTCAGGAATATTGCCGAAAGCAGGAGTAATATGTTCATTACTTTGTCCATCTCCTTTTTCTTGAGTCGTTTTACTCCCACGATGACTAGGAAGATGATCGACAAGATCACGATGGATGTTTCAATGATGGCACCGACCCTGGAAATGATGTCATCATTGAAGACGAAATTGCCATCAGATTCCCGTTCCAACGAGATCATCCAAACAAGATAATTCATGCCAATGCTTTCATCCCGGTAGACGATTGGGAATAGAAGTGCGCAAGCTGCCAATCCCGCAGCGGAGAGCATGAAGAGCCACGTGTATTCTTCGAGTTTTTCAAGTATTTTCTTGGCATTCATGGCAAGATCTCCCAGTTTTTCCTTTTCAATCATTGTCGATGAGAGAGTCGCGCGATATACGCGACTGACCTTCTCATTAGTTCATGGTGTATTCATAATGCATGAAAGTAAAAACTTTGCGTGGTAGCAGATCAAGCGGAAGCAATATATATCTCGATAATATCTACTTTTAATAACCGTTGCCCCATTCAAGGTATTGTAATACCCGCGTGACACCTGGATGCCATCCGTGGCATGCGTGGCGCGGGACGATAGCAAGTGGATGCGTGGTGCAAGACAACGATGATAAACGACAAATTACGCAAGATGGAATTATTTTCCCTGGTGGAAATGTATTTCAAGCAACGATTTCCCGGTGCGTCCAGGTCCGTGGACGTGAGGGGTACGACCCGGAAGTGGAGTTTCGATTTCATAGTGGAAAACGAAGACGGTGCCAAGTTCGGCGTCGTGGTCAAGGACTGGGCAAGGACCCTTGGCGTCAACCAAGTCCGACAGTTACAAAAGGCTTGCCAAGATGTCTCCCTGGACGGGGGCGTGCTAATAAGCAATCGATTCAGCCCAAGCGCGTTGCAGTATGGTGACAGGTACGGCGTGTCCTGCTTCTCTAAGTATGACATCATGGATAAGCTATGAGAGCAAGCCTTCTTCATCCACCATTTTCTTCCGATCCTTTCCTTGGGATCTCCGTTCAAGACTTGAACCGTTCACGTGCATTATAATGGTATGCCATGCCTATGGGAGATCAAGTGATATCCCTTCACATTTGAAAGGGAGCAGATTGCTTGTAGTGACCTGCAATCGCCGTAGAGCTTCATGTATCCTCCCTTGGCGGATTCCAAGAATTAATTCAATATTCAGTTCGCTCTTTTCATGTATTACATGGCGATTCAACCGATCTCAATGATTGCCATCGAAGGATGCAACGAATTTATATACTACCGGTACAAATGTGTGGACTGATGAAGAAAATCGAACGCTTGTCGATCCTGCTGGTGGTGCTGGTGTCAAGCTGTGCTGGGTTGGCATCAGGAGTTTATCTTGCCATTAAAGGAGCGTTCATAGAGGAAGCATACACCTTTTCCAGGCACATCGGTACAAATGGTTCTATTTCCATCAATGTCCCCTTAGAAGGTAACCATGAGTACGAGGTTTTCTTTCATATTCAAGATTACGATATGAGCGTTGCAGAAACGAGTGCTGACTGCGAAATCTGGTTTAATGGTTCCTTGGTCCAGTCCGACGAGCTATATTCCATCGATTACTCCGAGGGTGGATTTGAAGGTATTACAGCCAGCGATTTCATGAAATGGAAGCATTTCTTTCCTGAAGGTGGAATCTTGCTGGTAGATGCCCTAATTGATGCAGATCGGTGGAGATTGGAAATATATCAAGACAAGCCTCGATTTCCCAACCTGTTTCTTACACTGGGAAGCTGGATAATTATCGTCTCTGTGGGATTCCTAGCATACGTTTATAGCTCTTGGAAGGCCATGAAAGCGGCATAAGTGGAAACTGGGGTGATATGCAAGATGGTGATGGTATCATGAATGAGAATAGCGAGATGAATCCACGGTTTGGTCCGATCGGTGGTGGTATGAAGCAATACGTCAAATTGCGGATTTATGGGGATGGTAAAGGATTCCTTGAGGCACGGGTGAACGCGAAGCGTGGATGGATTATCATGATGCTCGGCATTGGGCTTGCTATCCTTGGTGCTGCAAGCTTGTTTTTCTTGGTAGGCTATCCATCAAGCACTAGAATCGCCGTGTGGGTTATTGTTCTCTCGGGTGGATTAATATTCATCGCAGGATGGCTATTAGTCACCGTGACACCCCGGATCGCTGTCGATAAAGTAACTGGTATCCTACGCAGGGAGACGATGATACTTGGGCGATTCACGTGGACGAAGAAGGAGATACCCGTGGAAAATGTTTCCGCGGTTAAACTAATAAAGGAGAGAGTGGATGTTTCAACAGCGAGTGATTCCTTCACGAACTATAAAACCGTGACTGCTGTTAAGATAGCCATGAAAGAAGGCAAGGCACTCAAGTTTTTTTCCCACCCAAACGATAGGCTAAAATTGAAATGCGTGAACGTATTCAACAAGTGGCTGAAGCAGGATGAAGATATGAACGTGGAAATGATGGATCCACTCTGATCTTGGCGTGAGTGGAAGCCTTCTTGGCTTTTTTGATGGGAAGTCCTCACGTACACTTGGGGCTGAATCCCAACTTGAATTAGCAAGAGCAATCATAGTGTACGGATGTTTTTTAAAGCAGAAGGTCAAGGTCACGTAATCAACACGAAGAATCACACCAATCCATGATGATCATGACGAAAAGAATGAAGATAAGTGGCTTGAAATCATTTCCTACCATTTTCATCCTGTTTTTCGTTACCCTTACTTTGAAAACTCAAACGATATCTTGCAATGTTAGTCACCAGACGATCCATGCGAGTACTATCATGGACGGCATGAATTACAATTACACCTACAAGGATTTTTCAACCGGTGCCTCACAGACGGCTTCCGAAGAGTTCAACTACATGGGGGATGGGGAGAAGTACTCGGTATCATCCACCTTGGGAGATAGGATCATGAATAATGCAACGAGAGAGATCGTGGACGATCTCGGGAATGGATTCCTGAACGGCTCTCATGAATGCTTCCTCGTCCCATCGAATGCATCTGTTGGATTATTAATCAATATCTCGGTCTTGCTTGAAGGGGACCAACCATTCATGGTAGATACGGTCACCACGTTGAAGGTGAGTGGTGAGCGGTACAGGTGCTATCGACTTGAATCACCATCAGGCAGCGTTGCTTTCTATGAGCAACGCACCGGGCTCTTGATCAATGGAACCTTCGTTCATTCGAGCATGGATTTCGGCCCGGGATATTCGATCGAGATGAAAAACACGACGGTTACCATTCCTCCCGCCCCGGGTGATGATATGGAAACCTTGATCATTGCCGCAATCATCGGAGCGGGGATATTGGCGTTCTCCATTATTCTCAGCCATTTCAGGAAGAAGGGTGGATTGAGCCGGTTGAAGGGGAGCACCATTCCAAGTTCAAGTAAAACAAGGGGCGGGCAGAAACCTGCCAAGCCAGTTCCCGCCTGCAAGGAAGCCAAGCCAGTTCCCGCCTGCAAGGAAGCCAAGCCAGTTCCCGCCAGAGAAATGGAGGAGATCTAAGATTTAACCATTTCCGTTCTTTCTTTTACCTTACCTTTTTAGGCCACGAGGGATGGGTATCCGGAGATAGAAGTTTTTTCCTTTAAGAGAATGTTAACTACCACGCCCCAAACAAAAGAAGCGGGTTCTCTTTCGCATAGCAGATAAAAAAGATGGAAAAGGA
>WJJB01000006.1 GCA_014729935.1 Candidatus Bathyarchaeota archaeon
CAGGATGTATGGAACGCTCTTGATAACAGCGTGATTGCTAACTTGGAGGATGAGCGATGCATTCAGGCAATAGTTCTTCGTTGCTTCGACGTGCCAAGTCATGTTTTCCCTTGTGGGATCCATTTCAAGAAACGTGAAATATCTTCCCTGTGGACCATTGGTAACTGGGGAAAAAAACGAGATATCATCTCGTACCAAGGAGCGGGCGATTATGGATGCATTCTTCACGGGAGAGGTGAGATCAAGCGATTGAAGGTGCAGGGATAAATCAACCGAGATATTAATTGTATTTCCTGGACTGGCTTGTATCATCATGCTCGATTTTCCTTGATTTAATCGCAAGCAACTAATGATTCCCAAAGTGATATTGACATCATTAATCAGGTGATCTTCACCCTTGAATGAAATGCTCATGGGACCAAGGATATCTTCCGACAGGGGAGTCTGGATGCTTATGGAATGTGTATTACCATTACACGTGATTGATGATTCCACGATACCGAACCGGTGGCAGGTATAGGAGAAATTGAAACCATCTATCTTGGTGCCTACCAGATTATTCACCCGAACTTCCATCATCAGGTTCGTCCCAGCCATTACAGAACCATCCCATTCCTCAGACGGATCAATCCCCGTTACCGCTATACTCATGTAATTGATTTTCGATAACACCTTCATCCCGAGCATCGTTTCTTGGAATGATGGCATGCCATTTCTTAGAAACCAGCACTCATCATCTAGTTTAGCTTCGACCATGCAAGCAAGTAAGCCCATTGAAATCGAATCCTTCACCTGCTTGCCAAAATACTCGTGAATTGAAAAAATGTTGTCCACGTCCCTTGCGGAACAAAAATGCTCGTTTTCAATCATGATTTCTATCTTATCCCATGAAATAACTTGCTTGACGCGTGGATCCTCCATCATATCCATTGAAAACAGGATTTCCAAGCAATCCCGGGTGTGCTCTAGTACAGGTGAATGGATACCATCTTCAAGCTGCTGGTACTTATCAATGGGATGTCCAGGATCGAACCAAGCACGTGTTGCGCTTTCCTGGTACATCATCAAGAGATTATCTACCAAGGTGGTGCAATTGAAAATCGAATCGATATCAAATCGTCCTGGGGTGCTTATTGGTGTTAATAATTCTACCAATTGCAGGCCAGTAATGGTGGATTTTAGTCCAATATCGTGCAGCGCATCCCCAGGATAGATAAACGAACCATCTTGAAGGAAAAGGTCCGAGGCAAGCATTCCGGAGAATACTGGTATTCCCGGGTTTACTTGCAATCCCTGCAAGAAGAAATCCAGCTCATCAAGAAGTATAGGTGAGAAACCCGCGTCTATTGCCCTCATGATAGTAACCACCTGCTTCCAGGCGAAAGATTCACCCCACCCATTCAAGCACCATCCCCCGGGCATGGGAAGAGAGAAGAAAGCAGGGGTATATCCTGGATATGGCATGTAACATCCTTGAAAGCTATCCAAGTAAGAATTATAGGGCTCCAAATCGAATTCCATGTCTAAGGAGCTAACCAAGTCCAAGAGAAGGCTAATCGAGTGCAAGCTAGCCTGTGAACTTGGTTCCACCATGAAGGCCACAGTTCCCTCCTGTTCATTGCTAATCATGGAATCTGCGAACATCACCTTGATCTTGAATGAATCAATACCGCTTGGTAGTTCATTAACCGTGGAAAATATGTTATTCACGATTCTTGCTGAATAATACGTGCTGGTCTTCCACGGGGCGTCTAGAAAAGACCACCCTCCACGGGTATCTTGCCTGCTGGCAAGCGCATTTAGAATAGCTCCCTGTTCAGAACCGGGTAACATTGCTGGGAATCCAATAACTTCAAAAATGCTCATTATTTGTGAAGTTACCAAGGCATTTGATGCCAAGTAGTAAAGTGGGCGGAACATGTGTTCCTCTGCATTATACAGGGAGATTAAGGTATCTTGGAGCATCGACACGTTCACCACCATCAAGCGATCGATTCGTTCCAAGATTTCGATTGCTTGGAAAGTGTTCGCTATCGAATCCCAACACATCTCTCGCATCGGGGGATAGATAATCGGGGAAGATTGTATATGTAGGCAGTTCTCTTGTTCCAAGCTGACAATGAATGAAGATATTGAATCGGCGTCAATCAAGGAAACTTTTCCCGAGACATCAAATGCCTCCACGACATGGAAGGTATCCATGATGGTGGGTGCTGGAGAACTAGGATAGCCCTTGAATGCACCCTTGATGCCATCCCAGCAAGACCCGAGAAATTCAAGGGATTTGTTTTCTTCGTTCCCGTCGATGGATGCTCCAAGGGCATTTAACGCGATGATGGCGCTTGCTGTCGATACGGCAGGCGAGTAGATATTGCTTGGAACCAAGTATCCATTGTCGGTTGCCAAGGAATAGTCCAACGAGTATGGATCAATGAAGTTACCCGACATTGCATCCCAGCAATTCCAGATCCAATCAATCAATTGTTGTTTTTCTACAATGGTCACGTTCATCTTGGACAACGCCAAGATTACTTCCTTCGTTACTAATAAAGATGGAGGATTGGCATTTTCCAGCCGGGGTAATCCATCATAAGGGGAGCCGGGAGCAATCAGGGTGTTTTCAAGAAGATCCTGCAAGAAAGAAAGATAAGAGTTGCTCGATAGCTGCTCGCAAAACGGGTTTGTATACGTGATGGTGTTGGGCACGGAATCCTGGATTGGGATTTGATGAAGGTTGACGGTATTCCTGGAATCCAGATGTGGAACATGCGCCATGCTGATGCTTGTAACTAAGATAATGAATATCATGCTCGAAGGAAATGCGTGCTTCTTCCAAGAATTGACTTGCCACTCCATGATAGTTTTCACCTTGCTCGTGTAACTTTGCAAGGGAGGAGAATCAAGAGCATTTAAAGGGGAAAAGCAATAACTAGATGAACCATGCCATCAACTTGAATTTAGCCAGAGAATGATGGTGCCATCTGCACGATCGAATTCCATAAATCCGTGTTGATGGAAAACCCGCTATCACTCGATTGGTGAACCAATGCAGTCTTGGTGAGTTTATCAACGTGATATTTGACGGTTGAGGGATGTATACCCAATCTTTGGGCGATTTCACCCTCGGTCGAATTCGGCGTGAGGAAAATATCATAAAAAACATTATAAGTCGTGTTATGCCGTAGAATGCAGAGGATTTCGTCGTGGTCTTCAGGGAAGGATGCATCAAAATAGCATAGGTATTTACCGAATCGCTTGTTTCGCAGGAATCCGAATTTTTCCAGCATCTTCAAGTGCCAATGACTTTCGGCATTATCAATGCTCATTTCACGTCGAATGTCTCTGACCCTGCAACCGGGATTACCTTGCACGTAGGAGTAGATTTTCCCCCTTAACTCGTTTGAAAGAATATCTTGACGGGTGAGTTTTGACCCCTCCACGATATATTTCTTTTTGATCAAGTTGTATATACTTGAATTGATTGTTTTTGCGGGAAGCTGGAGTTGCTGGAGACAAGCATCGAATAACTGCTTGATATCTAACGTCTTGTTGGTTCGAGAGATCAATTCGACGGCTACTTGGTACACTAGATCGTCGTTTGAAACGTTTTGGTCGCTACCACCATTTCTCTCTCTGGTAGAGTTTGCTTCCTGCAAGCTAATGATGCACCATGCAAAATAATTAAGGCATGCCTTATATCGAATAGTATAAATCAAGCCTATATAAAATTACTTTGCATGTGGACATGTCCTATCAATTTAATTCCTCGCTTTTCCCGGATTCACCTGGCGTGTACTTGATGAAAGACAAGAAAAGGCAGATATTGTACATAGGAAAGGCTAAATCCCTGAGGAAACGCGTCACGCAATATTTTACTGATGCACACGTGCATCACGGGGCGAACCCCGACAAAATCAAGACTCTCGTGTCCGCTATTAATGACATAGAAATCATTTCCACGTTGAATGAACGCGAAGCATTGCTCTTGGAAAATGAATTGATCAAGAAGCATAAACCCCCGTTCAACGTTCGGATGAGAGATGATAAATCATTCCCTTATATCATGATTTCGACCGGCGAGCAATATCCCCGTGTGGAAATCATTCGTGGGATTGATTTATATCCAAGGGATAACCTGTTCTTCGGGCCATATGTCGATAAAAAGGCAGTCCGGAAGACACTTCGGATCATCCGGCGGGTGTTTCCATTCTGTTCGTGCAATCGAGAATTACCAGAATCGACTACCAGAACGTGCTTGTACTACCACTTGGGTTTGTGCCTTGGACCTTGCACCCACAAGGAAGATGATGGGTTCATGGAAAAATACAAGAAAGTAATTAGTAATGTCATTCTTTTCTTGCAAGGAAATTACAGGGAAATTCTGGAAAACCTTCAACGCGACATGGAAACATCCTCCAAGAACTTGGACTACGAGCGGGCTGCAATAATCCGGGATAACATCACTGCGATGAAAAAATTATTTGATCCGCAAGCTGTTTTCTCCATCGACTACAAGGACATGGATGCAATTGCCATGGATGATAATGGCGAGGAGGTGGCCATCATCGTCTTGGAAATCAGGGATTCCAGGATCATCGGTAAAGTTCCTTGGATATTCAACATTGAGAATAGCATTTATTCTAGCAGTGAATTGCTTTCTTCCTTCATGGTGGAGCATTACGGTCCTGGTAGGACAAAATATCCATCACGGATCATTCTTGATAGGGATCCAGGAAATATTTCCATTCTGCGGGAAATAGTGATGGAGAATTCGGATGGGAAGGTGGAGTCCATAACCCTCGCCGATAGATCCGATGAAAAAGTGGATCATTTGATCAAGATGGCATTGAAAAACGCCTTTTTCCTTCTCCACAAGCGAAAGCTGAATCGAGACATCGCAAGTTTCGATCATATAGATGCATTGGATGAACTTGCGGCAGTACTTGATCTTGATACCATTCCCAAGGTGATCGAGGGATATGATATATCCAACCTGCAAGGCAAGCATGCAACAGGCTCCAAAGTATGTTTTAAAAACGGGTTACCCCACAAGAACGAGTACAGGAGATATAAGATTCGATCGAAGAAATCACCTGATGATTTTGCCATGATGCGTGAAGTTGTGGAACGGCGGTTTAAACGGGTGAAGGAGGGGCGAGATGCAAGACCGGACCTGGTAGTGATCGATGGTGGAAGAGGGCAATTGAACGCTGCATTGCATGCCCTGCATGATTTAAACGTTGAAGGCATAAATATAATCGGTCTTGCGAAGAAACATGAAGAGATCTTTACCCCTGATCTCGAATACCCCATGAACCTACCCCGGGAGTCTAAGGCCCTTCTTTTATTACGTGCAGTACGCGATGAGAGTCATAGGTTTGCCGTGAAATATTTTCGCAATCTTAAATCGAAGGAAATAAATGAAGTTGATGAAATACTCATGTCGATCGATTCGATAGGTGAAAAACGTAGCCTGCTACTCAGGCAATACTTCAAAACCATCAAGAAAATTAAGAATGCATCGATTGACGAGTTGGAAATCGTTGTCAAGTCACAGAAAGCCGCAAAAGCAGTTTACGAGTATTTTCACGGGAATGCTCAGCAATGAACAACATGGAATTTCTCCATCAATCCCGCCATATTTTTCAAGATTTGCAATAGAAATTTGCCTTGGATCACGCACAAACCTCCACGGGATGTGGATGCCTCGTTGAATTCTATCACGGAATCCCTGCGGATCCCCTCGCACCATATTGCCACTGGTACTGCATCCCCGCAGTGCTCACCGAGAACCGATGATGTCACGTGGTCCGCGGTAACAGCGATTATGAGGTTCTTGGGGTTAGCTTCCATCAACGGTTTCATGATACTTGCGTCTATATCTTCCAATAATCGAACTTTCATGGACACATCATGATCGTGGCTGGTGTTATCCGTCTCCTTTACATGCAGAAACACGAAATCGTGCATTTCCAAGGCATTGAAGGTGGCATCCACCTTGCGCTTGAAATCGAGATCATCTACCGTCATGGCTGGATGCAGGTTTGCGGCCAGGCAGACTCCTGAAATTAATGCATTACCACACACGAAGGCACCGTTCATGCCATGAATTCGTTTAAATGCTTGCAAGTCGGGCTTGAAAGCAGGCTCTCGGAAAAGAACCATGTTTACTGGAGGGCGACCATTTTTTTCACGTTCTTGATTAACAGGATGATCATGGAGCTTTTCGAATATGTAATCTTGATAGGCATGGATGGTATCAACAACTCGTCTTGCACCTTCATCTCCCTCGCGTGGAATGAACCGATGCAAGGGGGCGTTCACCTTGTGTGGATCGGTATCAGCAAAATTTAGGGAGAGATTCTTCCCTCGTAACAGGAGTGCACCCCTGTGTTGGGTGGTATGTATCAGTTTTGTATCAATTCCTTCATGGGGGGAAGTGAATCCGGTAATTGCATCCAAGATTTCCGAGATCTCGGGTATATTCCTTCCTGCCCTACGATCCACCACGATCAAGCCCTCGTCCGTCTTGTTCACCGTTGCAAAGTTAGCCCTGAAGCAGAGATCACCCGGATCAACATCTATACCTCCACCTATGGCTTCAAGCGCCCCCCGTCCGGTATAGTGATCTGTTGGATCGTATCCAAGCAAGACCATTTGTGCCGTGTCCGAACCGGGCGGGATTCCTGGATCCAGCACATTCATGAGACCACACGTGCCTTGATCAGCAAGCATATCGAGCCACGGGGTCCGAGCTACCATCAACGGGGTCTTTCCCTCGAGCGCCGGGATTGGTCTATCTGCACCGCCATCAAGTACAACGAGGATGATCTTTTTTCTCATGGGAGTTTATTCGCCTTCTAAAGCTCCCCGAGCTTCAATTTTTTGATTAATTCCTCTTTACGTTTCTTTTCCCTATCCAAGTCATCCACGAATTTCTTTACCTGTTTAATTTCCCTAGACCAATCCTCTCCGAGCGATTTAAAGATCTCAAGCGCAGCATGAGCGTGCTCCACCGCCTTAAATATCTTGCGGTTTCTTTGTGACTGCCTTGCCTTGTCGATAAGTGCATATGCGCGTTCAACCATCGCTTTTTCCGTTTGGACCGTATCCGCAACAAGTTTCTTATTCATGTCATCCTTGACCTTCTGTATCTGGTCTTGTACCATCTTGGCTTCATTTGTCCAACCGACTTCCTGGAAGACTTCTAGTGCTTCCTCGTAACAAACAATTGCTTCTTCTTGCTTCTTGTTCCTAATGCATTTTTCTGCGCGATTGATTGCGTCATAGGCATCTTGTGTTTTTTGCTTTTCAGCTTGTTTTTCAGCAACGGCATTATCTTCTTCAATCATTGCTTCGACCTTGCGAATTTGTTGCAAAACTGCATCTCTTTCACGCTTCCACTTGATCAGGTCGAATTTTTTCATGGCAGTTTGGAATTTTTCAATTGCATCTTCCCGTTCTCCTTCCTTGAGAAGCTTGTTCGCCTCATCTAACAGCTCGTAGGCTTGATCCGCAATTGCCTTCTCCTTGCCTTTAGTGGTGGCAATTCTTGCTGATGCATCTACATCCGAGGATGTCTCTGCTTCCTGTCTTACTTGTCGAGATACCAGATCGCTATCCGCTTCTAGCGTTTTTACCCGATCCATCCTTTGCTGTTCAACGGTACGTTTTTGCTTTGCTGATGAAATGAAATCCTTTATATCACGGATTTGGGATGTCCAATTTAGATCCAGTGCAACGAGCAAGGCATCTTGGAATTTTTCTATAGCTTGGTCGAAATCTTTGGATTGCATGGCATCCCGAGCGTTTGAAAGTAGATTAAACATCATTTCCTGTTTTTCCTGTTTTTCTGCCCTGATGCTTTCTTGGTCGGCTATCCTCGCCTGTTGTTTTGCTTCAAGATCCACACTTGGTTCAGCTGCACTTGCACCATCCCCATTTTCCACTTTTTCTTTCCTTGCCTTGGATTTCTTCAATTGCTCTTGTTTCTCTTTTTGTTTCCTAGCTTCCACCATGAAATCGCTGATATCCCGCACTTGAGAGGTCCAAGATAATTCTTCAGCCAACTTCAATGCCTTGTGATATGAACGCAATGCATTCGTGTATTCTCTTGATTTCATGAATTCTTGAGCAGCAGCTAGGTGATCAAACATTTTCTCCTGTTTGACCTTTTCTAAGGCTTTTTTTTCCATTTTTTCTTTCATTTGAGCTTCCTTGGCCTGTACCTCCTGTTGCTTCATCATATCCATCGTTTCAGTGATTTGCTCAACGCCCATAGTGAAGGAACCCGATTCATCAACGGACCGCTCCTTTTTCAATAAACTATCATCCCTCCTCTCGAGTTTTTCACGGATCATATCAATCGTGTCCATGACGCTGGATGCTTCATTTTCCCAACCAGCCTCCATCATGAGATCGTACGCATGCATGTATTCTTTCTCGCTCATCACGAGATCATTATTCTTGAAGTGTTTCATTCCTTCTTCCAAGAATGCATCGATCTTTTCTCGGGTAACCTTATTGGCTGCTTTTCTCGCGTTGACCTTTTCCCTGACTTTCTTGTTTCTTTCGAGTTGCTTGAGTGTAGCTTTCTTTCTTTCTTCTCGTTCCCTCTCCTCCCCATCACTTTTCGATAAAACGTGCCTATCAAACGATTCCTTCTCTACCAAGAAATCCTCTTCTTTTTTATTCAAGATCTCTATCGATTCCTCAATTTTTGCAGCTTCATTCATCCATCCAATTTCCTTGAATAAGCCTAGTGCTTTCATGTACATTCGCTTGATCTCGGGATACTCGTTATCCTTGAATATCTGTCCCCCGATCACCTTTGGTTTCTTCTGGAATGCTTCCAAAGCATGACTTGCTTCATCCAATGCAGCGAATGCTTCTTCACGGTTTTGCTTCTCTTCTTTCAACTCCTTTTTTTGCTCCTCAGTTAGGGTTTCATCTCGTGGTGGGGCTGACGTGATGATTGGCATGCCTTGGAGAGATGTCTTTATCTCTTTCTTCTTTGATATTTTCTTGGAAAACCGCTCGATATCATCATCTCGCTCCCGTTTTACTTGAAGCACGGTATCCAAAACTTTATCAGCTTCGTCTAGCCAGTTTGCCTTCTTGAATAGGCTTGCTGCCTCTTCATATAACTCTATGGCATCATTATACCTGTTCTTTTTAGGTTCCACACCGAGAAAATTATTGGCCTTAGCATCCTTCAACTTGAGATTCGCCTTGTCTAGGGCTTCCATTGCGGCATCAACAAGTGTCTCTTCGTTTTGCTTCCGCCTTTCCAACTCTTTCATTTTCTCAAGTTCTTTCAAGCGTTTCTTCTCGTCCCGTTCTTTCCTTGCAAGCAATTCCTGTTCCTCTCGCACTCTCTCCTTGGCTTTTACTTTTTCGGTTTGCCTTCTTTGCGTTTCATGGAGATCCCTTGATTTGATTTCATGGGAGATTTTATCGATGGATTCCGACACAATTTGTATCTCCCGTGTCGCATTTATTTGTTTCAGTAAGGAGAGGGCTTCCTTGTATAAACCCAGGGCCTTGTTCAATTGCTTGCTCTTGTAGGCTTCAGATGCTTCCCCCATCAAGTCCAATGCATCATTATAAAGAATTTCTTGTTTTTTCTTCGATTCCAATTGACTTTTCTTCCTCTCCTGCTCGGTGATATACTGCTTCTCCTTCTCCCTGGCATCATAAATCATATCCTGAAGCATGGATACCTTATCGCCCCATTTCATGTCTTCGGCTAGGGGAATCAATTCCTTGAATTTCTCGATCCCCTTATCGAATTCATGGTCTTCTATCAATTGCGATGCGATTTCTATCTCGCTCATGAATTTCTGTTCCTTCTTCGCCATTTCCTTTTTCTTTTCCAAGTACTCGCCAATATCGGGCATCAGGGTTCACCTCAATTCTTGCTGCTCTACCGGTTCGCGTGACTTCGCATTAGTAGATATTATGCGGTTGGTCCTTTTTTAACTTCGTCGCGATCCGATAAACATGATAAACCTTTTTTAGTCGACGCTGTTACATCCAAGTACCTCAGCATATAATCACTACGTTCTTATTGCATGTTACCGAGGGAATGAATCATGTTACTATTCTGGAAAAAGAAGGATAAGGACAAACCGCAAGTAAAATGCAGTGAATGCGGGGCGTCAAATCCCGCGGATGCTCGTTTTTGTCTTGAATGCGGAGCCAACCTTGAGGAACAACAAAAGGTGGCAAGCAAGGTAAATGAAGCAACCCAGATCACTGAGGATTTCAAGGATAAGGGTGGTTTCTGGGCGAAATGGGTTCCGGGATACCGGGGCTACAAGCGAAAGGAAATTCGTCGTGAATCCGACAAGCTACTCAGGGTTCACCTGGTGAAGACACTTCAACGTGCGAAAGATAATCTCACCGACCTCCAAGAGGATGCGGTAGAAGATGCTCCCGGAATACTCGGCAAGTTGGAGGACATGCTCGTGGAACTCGATACGTTCACGAGGAAGATAGATCATGCGGATTACGGCTACGGTGCTATGTTTGGATCTAATAAGATCCGCGAAGATGAGCTTGATAAGCTCATCGAGTTCGATCGTGGCATGGTTGAAGTCGTTTCAGAGGTAGATAGCGCAATTAAAGGCCTAGCAAGCAATCTCTCTGAAGATGCAGAGGACAAGGTAAAGCAAATCCGCAAGTTCATCAAGAAGGCAATCCAATTGTACGGTCAACGTGACGAGTACATAGTGGGATGGAGCGTTGAGGAGTGATAAGACATGGCAAAACAAATCGTGGAATGGAAAGGTGCTAAAAAAGATGACATTGTCTGGAAGCATCCAGATGAAAGGCTAAGATGGGGCGCAACTCTTATCGTCAAGGAAAACCAGTGGGCTGTCTTCTTCAGGGACGGAAAGGCTTACGACGTGTTCGAAGCCGGCAGGCACGTGATCTCTACCGCCGACGTCCCGCTCCTTGGCAAGATCATCAAAAAATTTGCGGGTGATGTGTTTCAAGCAAACGTGATCTTTGTCAGTAAGGCCCAATTCGATGGCAAGTTCGGTGGGAAGGGACAAACCCAAGAACTAGCGCCTTTGAAGTTTAATGGGCAATATTACTTCAAGGTAGAAGATCCACAAATTTTCGTGAATGAAATTTGCGGCAACCAGAGCGTGTTCAATACTTCCGGCTTGAATGATTACTTGCGTGGATATTTCAATGAGAATCTTATTGACACGCTTTCAGCCTTCACATTGAGGGCAGTGTTCGGCCAGCTGGATGAAACCTCCCTGAAGGTAAAGGTACAGCTTAGGAAGCAATTCACGAGAATTGGGCTCGAAATGGTGGACCTGAAGTTCAACAAGATCGATACCGATGAGAAATACCGGGAGCGCTTGTTCTTCATGCAAACTGGTGGTGTTGGCGCTGGTTCCG
>WJJB01000044.1 GCA_014729935.1 Candidatus Bathyarchaeota archaeon
GGATGGCACTTTTGGCGGGCAGTTCCAGGTCGTGCCGAAATTTGGGCATCCGTCAGGATTCCCGTTGAATGGGTGCTTGCATAGAGCGATGATGGTATCTTGGCCATCATGAAAGACCAAAATGCTGGCATCAACCTTCTTGGTTTGGATTCGTGGCTCTATTAATTCCACATCATCAAGCATGATCAATTCATTCTTTTACCATGATTTCGACATTGGAAGTTGCACTGGAACCCCCGTTCAAGGTCCCAGGTACCCCGGAACAAGCACGAAGCCTGACTTGTTTTCCAAGCATCTCCCGGGGAACAATATCCGCGAGCAAAGCATCATCTTGGCTTCCATCACCCGTGGACACGAGTAATTCATTCCCTTCACCCGAACGGACCATGCCCACTATTTCCTTTTCACCAATTGCCACAAACGCGATTTGTTCAAGGACCATCTCCAGGAATTCAACAAGGGGAACCTTGTACAACGCGGGATTCATGGGTGAGAGCTTGGTTTCTAAGAAAAGAATCCCTTCATCATCTTTTCCCAGCTTGCCATCGACCGCCAAGCTCTCCTTCGCCAAGAGAAATGGTTCCGGGAATTCCGTGGGAAATGCCCTAGCAAAGCCTTTCCAAAATTCCAAGCCCCAAGATGTATTCAATTCGTCCCATCTCTCACGATACCCCACCATCTGTTTTCGGAGCACGTCAATGTTTGCTTTCATAGCTGTTTTATTGCTTAGATCGTGCATCTCCCAAGGATCTTTCTTGATGTTGAAAAGCTGCGTTTTCACGTGCTTGCCGTCCACCACGTATTCTATTAGCTTGTATTCATGATTCTTGATGGCGCGCTGTTGACCGCAATGTGCGTAATACATGAACTCTCGCCTGCTATTCCCTTCACGGGAATTGCCGATCTTGGTATCATCCTTGATGAAAGGAACAAGTGACCTGCCATCGACAGTTCTTGGAACTTGAATGCCAACCAAATCACACAAGGTTGGATAGATCTCCAAGAGATAGGCAAATTCAGTGGTTTGTTTACCCTTCGGTATACCGGGGCCCGAGAACACAAGGGGCACGCGATTGCTATGCTCGTAGCAATTTTGTTTCCCGAATAAGCCATGTTGTCCAATCGCGAGCCCATTGTCACCCGCCAACACGATGATGGTGTCGTCCAGGATGCCCTCCCGCTCGATGGCGTCGATTACGCGACCGATCTGCTCGTCAAGGTGCGTGATCATGGCATAATACTCCTTCAGGTGTCGTCTCACGATGGATTCAGTCCGGGGCCATGGGGCTAGTTTCTCGTCTCTAGTGTTTAAGTGACCATTATCAAAGGGATGCCGATCAATGATATTTGGTGGAAGCGTGAGGGCATTCTCATCGTACATGTCAAGGAACCGGTCCGGCATGGTGCGCGGGTCATGGGGTGCAAGGAAAGAAAGGTACAAGAAGAATGGGTGCTTTTCAACACCATCATCATGTCTCTCGATAAATTTGACCGCCGCTTCGGATAGGAGTTCTGAGGAATGTTTTCCTGCTTGCATGTGATCGTAATCCCTCGTTTCAACCTTGTTTCCATGGAAAGGGTCGTCAATATACCGGCATTTTCCCTCGTATTTGCCTGCCGGGTCGTAATCGTGTGCGGGAACGTTCCAATGGTCAGCCATGCCACCAAAAAATATCTCTCCACCATCTGAAAAACCTTGATTGAAGCTTTCCTTGCCGTTATGCCATTTCCCAATCCCATATGTATTGTAGCCATGGTCTTCGAGCACCTTTCCAAGCATGACATGTTCACGCGGGATGATTTGCCCCGCACCGACCAACCGGAAAAGAAAACGTCCCGTGTGGAGCATTGCCCTACTCGGCATGCACACCGCACCACTGGTGCCACTAGGAATGTGACCTTGTGTGAACGTGGTGCCCTGTTGTACGAGCTTATCTAAATGTGGCGTGATGATTTCGCGATTTCCAAGAGCGTGGATCGTATCGAATCTCTGGTCATCCGTGAAGATGAGGACAATGTTTGGTTTATCCATGACACGGGATAAGATGCACCAGTATCAAATAAGCCTTTGCAAGCAAGTGATAACGCAAGGAATGAACCCAACAAGGGAGGAATCTTGGGTTCCCACCATAGCAAAAAGAAAAAGAATGGAAATGGATGGGAATTACTCGGGATGGTGGACGCCCCTGTCCCAAATGGCAAGACGCTTCCCGGTCAACTCGAACTGCGTGAGAAGATCCTCGAACAAGTTTTCTTCTTCCATTTGCTCTTCGAGGAACCACGTGAGAAGCTCATAGGCGTATATCTCGTTTTCTTCGTGTGCCTTGTCCCATAATAACTTGATCCGAGCCGTGATGTGCTGCTCGTGCTTGATTGCTTCCTTGAGCACGGTTTCCACGTCCGGCCAGTCCGAGGATACTTTTTCCAAGGCACCGTACTCCACTTTCCCACCGGCTTCTTGTATAAAATGGACAAACTTCATGGCATGCACGTATTCTTCCTGTTCCGCGTGTGTTTGCATGAACTGTGCGAAATTGTGCAAACCTTTCATTTCTGCCCAAACACTCATACCCATGTATATATATGCTGATTGTAGTTCTTCAACTATCTGCTGATTCATCTCATCCAGCAATTCCTTTCCTATCATGTTTGGCATCATTATCAACTCGTTTCAATGAACGGGTGTGATAGACTTGCGCGCGGCTCTTAATTAATTCACCCCTTTGAATTTGAACTACTACGTCCTAACTAAAGGGCGTGGATTCTTCCTTCATCAACCTTCGCGGTCGTGTTGACCCGTCTTGCACGATCTCCAGCAGCGTTACTTCCCATGGTTCTCACGGTAGATAAGTTGATGATCTTTATACCTTTTTCATCAAGGGCGATGCGTTTTCCTTGCTTCCAGATTTTTTTCTGCAGAATTCTCATTTTGTTCGTGATGCATCCCGCATTCTGGGCACGTCCATTCCCGCTTCGACAGCTTGAAAGCGTCGTGCTTTTAACCGCTGTTGGAACAGAGCTTTGACGACGGGTAGAACCTTTCGACCTTCACGAGGTGCTTCGCCTTCCATTTCATCTTGTATTCCAACATCCGCGTGAACTCTTAGTTCAATGAAACTATTCATCCCTTCAATGTTCAAGCCCTCGATGACGACGGCATTGTGCTCTCGAACGAGTTCGGTGGAAAGCTTGTGTTTCCAATCGTTTCGCTGGTTGCCAATACCGTCGTGGAATTATGCAAGCTTGACC
>WJJB01000045.1 GCA_014729935.1 Candidatus Bathyarchaeota archaeon
GAGCCAGAATTGTACTCAAATATCCTTGCGAGTACCCTGCGGGACCTTGCAACACTTTTAGTAAAGCAAGAATCCTTTCAAGAGGCAGAGAGGGTTTTTTTGGAGGTGATTCGCCTTCATGAAGATTTAGAAAATCTAGATGATCTAGCATTAACCACGAATCTCCTCAGATCCCTTCACGAGAAGATGGGAAAAGACTCACTCATTTCAGCAGAATTCTTGCAAGAAATAAATCTATGGCGGAAATTGCATGAGAAGGGAAAGGAGAAAGCCATCCCAATTCTTGCCGAAACGTGCTATAATTATGGGAATTTCCTTGGAAAACGGGGAAAGCGTGAGGAAGCAGAAGAATTCCTTCTTGAATCCATCAAATTACTCACAAATCTTGAACAGAAAAGTGGGTCACAAGAATCCCTTCTTATACATTGCATCTTGCACCTTGGCATCATCCACAGGGAGATGGAAAGGATGGAGGATGCACGTGATACTTTCAAGAATGCCTTATATGCACTCGAAAGAGCACAGGCTTTGAATCATGAGAAAATGGCTCTTTTCACTGCTACCATCCACCTGCAACTGTACATGACATGCAAGGAATTGCTTCGATTTACCGAAGCAGCACGTCATTGCACGATTGCCCTCCCAATCCTGCGTGAGTTGAATGCCAATGGAAAATACACAGATATCATTTGTAGGGTGGAGGCTTTCTTGCGAGAAGCCAAGGTGGAGTATGAACCTTTTTAATTCCTTCCATCGATATGCTCTTTGACCATGGTGTAAACCATGGAGTCCAATGGTGTACCTCGTGACGAATACTGTTGAACAAAATGTAACTACCAAAGGTGATGTAGATTCAGAAACCGATATGGATTCATCATTATTCGATCTCGATGAAGAGTATCCCGAATTCACGGGTTGGGAGGCGATCGGGTTTCATCGACCCCTTGGAGATGAGTTCTGGGAATTAACACTTGAAATCATCACCGGAATCGTTGATATCTTTTTCCTCGCGTTCCTCACCAAATTACTATACCCGTTCCCAGAAATAAAAGGCTACGGCAGCATCGCGGGAGGGGTTTTTGCCTTGATCTACAAGATCTTCGACACGGGAACCAATTTCGGTATTTCCAGGTGGATCGCCGAATACAGGGTGCGCGATCCCGAGAAGATGATGGAATACATCCGGTTTTTCATCTGGTACCAGATGTTTAGTGGGCTCATCCAAGTGACCATCATCTCCATCATAATCCTTCAATATTTCACCAGCGGTGCCTTTGCTTATGTCATCTGGCTCATGCTGATCGGCCTGCAGAAGCAATGGCCCTCGATGCTTGGAATTTTCAAGTCATGCATCGGTGGCCTCCAGCACTACGACAAGTCGAATATCCTCTCGTTTTTTCAAAACGAGTTGATCCAACTCGTGTGCAACATCGGATTCATCCTGATCGGTCGCCGGTATGGTGAGAACCACCCGGAACTTGGGATGATCATGGGCATGGCTATCGGGTCTGCGATTGGTGGGTACATCGATGACGTCATTTTATTATTTGTATCCGGGTATTTTTTCAATAAAATCGTCAAACCCATGGGATACTCGTTCAAGGACGCTTGGCGATTCAAGTTCGGTAGGGATGTCGTTCGAAACTCTGTATTTTACGGCATTCAAAGCTCCATCGTTCCCATCATCGGCTCCTTCGTTGGTACTATGACATTCTTCTGGTACGTGGATACCATTCCCGCCCTGGCAACATGGAGAGCACTGTCAAGCATCGGCATGGGATTCTCCGGCATCGTTGACTCCGTCGGTACCTTCTCGTTGACATCCTCCATCGCCGAGTCATACTGCAACGGTAAAAGGAAACTGGCTGAGTTTTACGTGTCGTATTCCATGAAATGGAAGCTTTTTTTTTCCAGCCTCCTTGGTGTGAGTGTTTTGGCGGTGATCCCGTTTTTTTCCATCTTCATCGAGGAATCCGGTGAACTCGAATACTGGGCACCTGCCATCGTCTTTCTCGTGCCAGGCTTGATGAAACGCTTGATCAATCCGTTCACTGGCTTGCCAGGCTCCGTTTTCAACGGCGCGCTCTACATCACCCAGTACACCATCATCAGGGTGGTGGAGGAATTCATGAAGCTAATCTTCATCTGGTTGTGGGTGTACGTAGTGGGCATCCAAGATCTCGGCATCGGGGGCATTATTTTTCTCATCACTTACGAGGATATAGTCCCCGTTATTATCAAGACCGCGTTCTGCTACATTTACATCCAGAGGAGGATCATGAAGATTAGGATCTACTGGATGACATCGGTCATCATCCCGGTGATTGCCACGCTTCCCATCATCGCATTTTCGCAGGCATGGCTTGCATGGGTCTATTTCCCGCTCATCGATGCCTTGGGCTTGGAATTCGCGACGGTGATCTCGATCCTAATTGCGTATGTTGTGATGCTTTTCTTCGTATTCTTCCCGCTCACCGCCATGCTGGGCGGGTGGGATGATTACCAAGTGTTTACTTTTGAAAAAGCATGTAACTTGGCAGGTCCCAGCAGGCCGTTATTCAAGCTGGTACTCAGGTCGATCAAGCTCGGCGTGCGGATCGGCAGGAAGCTGGGTTTACATGGCAGGTTCGGCATCCCATACGAAACTGCACACCAGCAAATCAGGGAGTTGATGGAACTCAAGCGTAAGCACTTATTTAAGAAACCGGAAAAGGGACCGGTTCCCAATGCCCCATGGATCAAGAAAATCGATCTTGATGGAAAAGATGATAACGATTCACCAGGTGGGGCATGATTTCCTGCCGCTCGAGGGATTTTAGCCCTCCGCGAGTAACGATTTCTAGCATCCAAGCCATTCAAACATTGGTGGAAGGCAGGAACCTACTGGGTCAAAGTCATAAAGGTGGAACGCGAACACTACCGTGGTCGTCCAATGCTGCAAATCCAATCGTTGTTATCCGACAACTTGCATAGCATTCTCTTCTTTTGCTTGTTCGTGTGGTATCTTGTGTTCGCGTTTTTATCCCTGTTCCACGCAATCAAGTTGCAGAAGCAGGAACCGTTCCTGCTTCTCCTGTACGCGTTGTGGGAGTCTTTTTTCGCTCTTATTTTATCCTTTGCCTTCATTGATGGCTTGCGAAGCTTGCTATTACTTGCATTTGCGGTGGACATTAAAATCGTGGCACTTCTGGTCTTCGACATCCTGTATCATGAGTTATTCCACGAGGGACCGGCTTATTCCTGGGGATTGAACCGGTACTCCATTGGATTCATCTTGGTATTCATAGGTGGCCACACACTCATAGCACATTACGACATCACGGGCAACCCTTTGGTCCTTTCGATCTTGCCGGTGTTCGCATCGGTTGGATTGGGTATTGTGATATACCTGTACATCAAGACGCGCCAGCAATTCACCAGCCTGATCGAGTACATGGTAAAGGAATCACGGTTCGTCGAGGAAAAAAACACGTGGAAAGTGAAGGTCGTGTTAACCCAATACAAGTTCATTGGGCGTAGCTTCCTGATTTACCCCCTTGCCTTCTTGCTCATGATCCTATCCTTCATATCATTTGCCGTGAATCTCGGCACTATCGATGACATCATGCTTGAAACGTCCATTTTTTTCATCTTCGTCGCAAGCAGCTACCAAGTGCTGGGATTCTTCTACCCCTTACCGGCTTGGACAGAATTGTGCAGGGAAATATAGCAGTAAGGTGAAGGGTGAAGGGATGCAAGCACCTTGAAATCCCACAATGTTTATAATCCATCGATGGTTCCAATTTTTTGGCTCGGTACATACTCGATATCTAGGAGATCACGTGATGAAGATTCGAACCGTGTTGGTTTCAACCTACAAGAAAGATGGCCTAGTTGAATTCGTCCGCGCGCTGGACCAGCTAATCCACCCGCAAATCCTGTCAACTGGCGGCACCGCGAAAGTGCTCAGAACCGCGGGAATCGAAATAACGGACGTTTCTGAATACACGGGCGCGCCCGAGTTGTTTGGTGGGAGGATTAAAACCTTGCACCCAAAGATTGAAGGTGGGATATTATACCGGCGCGATAAGGAGCAAGATGCCCAGGAGGCAAAGGATCATGACATTGATGGCATTGATATGGTCATCTGCAACCTGTATCCATTCGAGGAAGCCATCAAGAACGAGAATATCACCATGGAGGATGCATTGGAGATGATAGATATTGGCGGACCTACCATGATTCGGGCGGCAGCAAAGAATTACAAGGATGTGGTTGTCGTGTCCCAGCCCTCGCAGTATGACATGATCCTTTCGACATTGGAAGAACATGATGGAGCAATACCACTTCACATGCGCCTATCCTTGGCTATCGCCGTCTTCAGGAATGTTGCAGCATATAACATTGCAATCGTGGATTTCTTGGAACACCGGGCGGGAAACTTCG
The DNA here is from genome assembly GCA_014729935.1 of Candidatus Bathyarchaeota archaeon. GTDB lineage: Archaea > Asgardarchaeota > Lokiarchaeia > Sigyniarchaeales > Sigyniarchaeaceae > WJJB01. The sequence goes on from WJJB01000045.1 coordinate 4,426, forward strand.
AGAAATTTCCAGCTCTCCTGGTCAAGGCTTTCGAGAAGGTGCACCCATGCCGGTACGGGGAGAACTGGGATCAGGAAGCCGCGTTTTACATGGACAAGGCATCTCCCTTCGGCATCCACTCCTTGGAAAAATTATGGGGGAAGGAGATCTCGTTCAATAATTACTTGGATATTGACGCGTGCTTCCAGCTTTTGTCTGATTTGAACAAGCACGAGCACGTGTGCGCTATATTCAAGCACACGACACCCAATGGCGTGGCAGTCGATGGAAATTCCCAGCTTGAAGCCTGCAAGAATGCTTTCAGTTGCGATCCCCTCTCAGCCTTCGGGGGTATCTGGGGGTTCAACAAGCCCGTGGAACCCGAGGTGGCAAAATACATCATAGAGGAGAAGAACATCTTCATCGAGGTACTCTTGGCACCCTCCATTCCCAAAGAATCCAGGAAAGTGCTTGAGAAGAAACAGAACATGCGGGTGCTAGAATTTGGCAACATGCTTGCTAAACGGGAGGTGCTATACCAGAATCTGGAAATCAGGGGGATTCTTGGGGGTATCTTGCTACAGGATTATGACCATGCCGGCATCGTGAAAGATTGGGATGAAAAAACCACCAGGAAAACCAGCACCAAGGAGCGAGAGACCCTCGTATTCGCCATGACCGTGTGCAAGTGGGCAAAATCGAATTCAGCCGTGTTTGCAAAAGTAACCGAACATGGGATGTATACCATTGGTATAGGCGCGGGGCAACAATCACGGGTGCATGTCGTCAAGCTCGCGCATTCCAAGGCGTTGGAATTCAAGCATGACCCGACTGGAAGCGTGATGGCAACAGATTCGTTTTTCCCATTCCCAGATGGTGTGGAAGCCGCGGTGGATGCAGGGGCGAAAGCGGTGCTCTGCCCCGGGGGGTCCATCAGGGATGGCGAGGTCATTGCCAGAGCCGAGGAATTGGGGATCTCGCTCGTGTTCACGGGAAAGCGGGTTTTCAGGCATTGAAATGCCACTCGAATCAATACATTCAATTGTACTAAAATGCTTTTAGGCAACGCGTGAAAGAAAAATATTAAGAGAGTCATGCATTTACCGGATTTACATGTTTACGCGCTGGAAGGAGCGGGGATCACGTGCACGTGGTCCATGCAATCTCTCCACGCCTTACAATTACACGCAAGGGTTAACGCATCATGAAGAGAAGAAAGGGATTTTCAGCTGCAATGGTAGGCGGCATGGTGGCATTGTGCATCATCCTTGGCCATGTATCCGTGCCATTCTTACACGTATCACGCGATAGAGGAGATATTTACCTGCCGGGCGGGGATATAAGGGCCAATGCAGGCGATCATGCAACCACCTTACCCGGCACGAGTCAAGACGTGCGGTACATCGGGAACAGAACGGTGCAAGTAGGAAATACCGCCGCAACGAGCAATCTCACGGTACCCGCCATGAGCAGTGATTCAACCTTGTTCGAGGCAAATGGGTCCTTTAAATTCAACCAAGCTTCGTTTGACGTGAACCATACAATTGAAAATTCCCCGGGGTTCAACACGCCCCACCAGATCTCTGGATGGAAGGAACCAGTTAACCTTTCTTCCTCCTCCATACTCACGGGAACGGAGAATGCCTCCTTCCCGTATACGAACCTGAATAACCCGGGAGATCCATGGATCATTGCATCTTCAGGGAATCAGGTCATAGTTACTTTTGGGTTCGAGATCGGGAATATATCCTTCCCATCAGCGATAAGGAATGACTTGGAGCTCACGATGCAGTTCGATAGGAACGTGACAATAGACGTGGAGGGATATGATTACCGGAATGGTGGTGGATGGCAATCCTTGAACGGGAGTGCAATCCCATATGAGAAGGACATCTTCCATTTTGATATCATCAGGTTGATCAACGATCACGCGCAATACTTGAGCGATGACCCGTCTACCGTGCTGAATCTCACCGTGGTGATTTCTGCGACCGGTGCTTTCAACGCGCGGCTTCATGGCGTGCGGGCGCAGGCATACGGCGCGCGTTCAGTGCAAATATCTGCAGATAAACAGTTAGCCCTCTCGTTCGACTTGCGAGGTGATGCCACGGTCGATGGAGTATGGCTCTGGATTCGATCGTTGAATCTCAGCTCTTCTGAAGTTTTGCAAATGCAAGTCTATGAATCTGATAATTCTAGCATCACCATTGGGGACCCGGGAGAAAGCATTGAAGGTATCAGGTCCACGGGAAACACTGAACCCTACCAGGAGCCGGACTTGGGTGCTCCCGTGCCAGGATCAACGATCACGATCAATGACTATACAGGCGATGAACTTGCATATTTTCAATTTTCAAGTGGCTTGGACCTCGATATCGGGAATTATTTCTTGGTGCTGGAAAGTGACTTGAACAAGACACTGGTAAATATTTCCACCAGCAGGTATAGCGTCATGGTGCTACCATGGGACGATCAAATAGACGAGGGATCCTTGCTCGATGCGGATGATCCCGAAAAGGTTAACGATCACACGTTCCTGTTCTCGAACGATACGGGTACGACGTGGCACAAGGTGTATGCCAAGGCAGGAAATATCGGTGAAGTGGATGCAGCACCATTCAACGTGACCATCACCCGTCGCCTCATCCCGTCAGATCTCGACATGATATTCGGGGATGTCTCCGTGAATGACGTGTCAATGGCCGTCGACCAGCCTTTTTCCATCAATAATTTCGAGTGGGGGCTTGGCAATTGGACCCCCTCTGGACAATCCTACATCGCATCCGGGGCAAATTACGAGATAGGCATGGATTGGGACACGGGACGGATGGCTGATTTCACGTATAACGCTTCGATCGACATGCTCGCTTATTCCAACGAGCCGGCTGATGTTACCTGCACGCTTGATCCAGGTGAAGCACCGGCATGGCTCTTGAACTTCACCTTTGAACGGGATCTTATTGCTTCTTGGACAGGACGGAGGTTTAATTTCACCTATCCTGCAGACTGGAACGTCGTGAATTTAACCTATCCCGACGGGAAAAGCTATTTCGATGCCACCAACGAAAGCAGTATCTCTGGTGCATTCAAGCAATATTCCGTGACGGAAGTAAGCATCAATGAATTGCCAGCACCCCAGCAGGAAGGCAATTATAAATTCAGGTTTACCAGCCAGAATTACTTGAACTCGCTTGAAACTTACCTTTTTTACAAGAGCAAGTATTTTTACAAGACAAAAAGCTTTACCGTGGAGGATAACCTGAGTGCCAGGATACATGTTCGAGACAGTAATGGACTACCTGTCGACACGGGAATGGTGAATGTCACCATGTTCTCTCCTACCGATACCGTGTTTCTCTCGGATACCAGCACCGTTATCAATAACACGCTCAATTTCACCGCATCCTACCACTTCGAAGATACCATCTTGCATCAGTGGACATCGGGTAACGCGAACGGCACATACAAGACCAGGGGATTCTGGTTCAATGGTTCGGAAGCCGGGATCATGATATCGGATGTCTTCAAGGTTGGATATTCAATAATGAGTATTGAAACCATCGAGAATTACGACCGGGGCGTGAATACCATCAGGGGACATTTCGCGACAGGACTCGTGGATGGCATCAAGACACAAATCTCCACCATTTCCATAACCGAGGAAAAGTCTCCCGTGGATATCCTGGTCGACCTTCCCATTGATGATATCCGGTTCCATGAATTCAATCAATCTGAAACCATTTACAATCCTGGAGAAACAGTTGATTTTTCATTGAACGTATCCGTCATGGATCCCATGTTCTCCCATGAGCTTGAAGCATGCGTGGAAATTTTCCAATTCAATCAACCAGGCAGGGTGATCATGAATTTAACCATGGCTCCAGTGACATTAGCCTCCTATCTTGAACCGGGGTACATGCAAGTCTTGAATTTCTCTGGTACCTTTCCAGCAGGCACGGAAGGCTTCAATGCACCCGTGAGGAATGGCTTGTACATGACCAGGGTTAAATTCTTCATCGATGGCGATCTTGCTGAAACATGGGAATCAAGCGAAACTATGGCTACAAAGGTCGATGATGGAGCGCTCGATGGAAGCATCATTGCGGTGAAGACCTTATCGAACAGGACGGGGGTGACCTTCTCCCAAGAATTTAACCGGACTACCGAAACCATTTTCAATAATCGGACGGTCTACCTCATGTTGCTGGAATCGCAAGACGGGGTATCCATGGACGGTGATTACTGGGTTCACTGGACCAACAATATCTCGGCGATCATGGAGGGAATCAACATCAGGGCACTTGATGGTGAGTTGCTTGCCATCAATAACAAGATAAATATCTCTGGCACCTTGCTCTTGGAAAACGGGACCTATTACACGGATGCAGCATCTGTCGAATCATGGATAATGGTGGAAGGCATGTGGTTACCCTTCAACACGACGACGGGTAGCAATATTATCAGTGTCCTTAACGGCAACGTCACCGCGATATTTCAACTTCCAAGCACGTACCAGGAAACGGTACCGATCAAGCTGAACTGGTCCGGGGTTCCAGCCGAATCCATACGTGGATTAACTTACGAACACGATCTCGATCTCATCAGGTACGTGGCGAATTACACCATGACCATATTGGCAGGAGAAGTGGAGATCTTCGGTAATCTCAAGAACTTCTACAATTTCAGGGTGACCAACACGGGAAATACGACGCTGGCATTTAATGCAACGCCAGTGATGACCTCGAGCCAAGACGTTCACGCGCAGGTTTCAGCGTGGGCAAACGATGACCTGTTCAATGTCTTACCTGGCGAGAGTTTCATCTTCGAGTTGAACATACTTCACGATGACCTGGGATTGGGGAAATCACTTCCTGTTAATTTCACGGTGAATCTCAACGCCTATTCCATTGAAACGAAGGAATACGTTGATTTTCCAAGTCAATTCAACGGCATGGTTAAGAGCGTTAGCCTGATAGATAGAATGGGCGATATTTGGTACGTTTTCTACATCGGACTCATTGTCGGGCTCTTGTATCTTGCCTTCCTGTACATCAGGCATGTTCGCAAGCGCATCAAGAAACCAGTTGAAGAAGGCGCGTTGGCAAGGAAGAAATCGATGGAAGGTGTTCAAGAACCCGAAGGAAAGAAACTTATCGTCAAGAAAGGATCCGAGATTGAAAAGGAAGCAAAATTTGATGAGAAGGAACCTGAAAAAGCCAAGTACAGGGATATTGACGACGTGATAGA
>WJJB01000046.1 GCA_014729935.1 Candidatus Bathyarchaeota archaeon
ATATATAAGGTTAGCTCTCGTGCTGGCAAGCCGCGCATCTTCCATCTTGAAAAGCCTGGTACCTCAATTCATTGCAGCGTTCGAGGAATCCCACCTTGAGGCGCTCAAGGGATGGCGAGGGGATCTCACGTCCTTCAGGGATGCCCCGCTATACATCGATGGAGTGTTTGATACTTCGATTATCCTCCCTCACAAGAGAAGTGATTTACCCATCAGTCCAAGAAGCTCCCTAGCAAGGAAGATCTTGGATATCGTTGATTCCCTGACCCAAAATCGGGATTATTTCTTCATTGCCACCTTACTCTCCGAAAGTATCAACCGGACGAAGCGATCGTACTCCGAGGTCATTGCAGCCATCCAAGAGCTAAGGGAAGACGAGATCTTGGTGTCAATTGATATTGAATTGCTCGAAAAACAACGGCAGGTTACCCAGCAAGAGATAGCTCAAATTCAACAGCGTGTGTCGCAAATCACCTTCCTAAATCCTGAAGAGAAGGCCAAACTCGTCCAAGATCTCTCGCAAATGCGGCCAAACGAGAGAGAAGCGACATTGAGCTCAATGGTCATGATGGGGCAATTAAAAGGAGCAACAGCCAAGGCAGTTGGCCAACAGGAAGAAGTTAGCGTCCAAGGAAAGGTGAGCGTCGACACATCTTCCATCACCACCAAGAAGGCAGCACAAAAAGCAATCAAGGAAATGGACAAGGATGCAAGGAAATGCTTGAAAAATTACCAATATCAAGATGCCGTTTCTTATTATGAGGCTGCGGAAATCATTGCTAACGAATGGGGCTTGAAGAAGGAGGCACAGGAGATCATCCACAAGAAGATAGAAGCGAACAAGAAGGAAATCCAGTACAAGCAAGCTGTTGCCGAGAGTGATGCGAAGAGCGCGGAGAAGCAAGGAAACATGCAGGTAGCCATCCAAAAATACAAGGAAGCTGCTGATTACTCGTCATCACTTTTCAAGCTTGGCATGACTTCGGAAGACAAGAAAATGCGAGAATACCTGAAGCAAGCCGAGCGACTTAAACGACAATCACCTGGTTCTTGAGGGCTCTTCTCCAAATTTCATTTTTTATTCCTTTTTCGTGTCCCTGCCACATGATCTCCGCTGTTTGTATACCTCTAAGGATATATATCCTGACCTGTATACTTTTAACATACTGACACTACTAACGAGTATGCAGGGAACCTGATTGAATATTGCTAGGATGTGATTTCATGAAACTTGAAAGTAAAAAAAAGGCTCATTTTTTCCTCATTACCTCGGCAATGCTGTTAACAACTGTAGCAGCATCATTATACACTGGAATTGAATGGATGGAAAAAAGAACAGAAGATATTGGCCCCGAATCACTTGAAATGCCCATATCTAGCGATTTACCGGGAAGCTACACTCCAACGTTTGAAGGAGATACATCGAGCGGGACCTTAACCGCAGGATTCACGAACCTCACAACAACAGATATCACCATTACCATATCGAATTCTGAATCTAATGACGCTCGGGAAGCATTCTTGGATTTGAGCACCCATGGGATCAATGGTTTTTCAATTTACAGAGTTGACGCGAATGTCACTGGAAACGAGGTTACCGCCATCGATGATTGGATGATCGTGGAGGATTCCTCGGAACTAGCTGATAGGCATATAACGGCAAATAGCTCGGGTGCAGAATACCAGATGTTTGCGCAGGAAATAGACGAGACCATGCGTTACGAGCTCAAGGAGCTTTCAATGGATTACTTGACCTTGACCTTGGATAGTGGAGTTTCAGACCCGGCGGTGGAATTGTGGAACGCCACGTCGGGGACGGGTGAACCCGACACCATGGCATGGACCACGAGCATTCAACAAAGCAACTCCACCCGCGCTTGGAGACATCATTCTCCCGGTTACACCATCAACGCGTCCCACTCTTCCAACAACACGTGGTTCGCGGTGTTGAATGGAACAGCATGGGGCTTGGATCCCGATAATGCAGACCCGTTCAACCGATTGAGATGGTACAGGCGTGGAATATCAAATGGTGGCTGGACGAAGACATATGGTTCAGGATGGTTCCAAGAACCCACGGTTTTCTTCTTGAAATACAAGCGCCTTTACCTGAATGATTCCAATGACAACAACAGGACTTTCACTCCTGCAGGCTCGTACCTGAGGATGAATAATTCCTTATTTGACGCAAATGGAAGAATATCCCTGGCTGGCACTAACATCACAAACCTGACCTTCACCACCAACACGACCAGCATGGAGTTTGATGTTTCTCTCAAACTATATTACAAGAAGGAGGTTGCAACCAGGCGCTCATTTACCAGTGATGGCTCGAGTCGGATCAATTGGAATATAACCGCCAATGATAACGTGACCTTTCCCTCCGGCACGAAATTCGATACTGAAATAAACCTGACAAAACCAAGCACATGGGACGTTTTGGGTATTTATCATGCGGCTGATATAGCAAGTCTCGGGAGCGCAAGCAATTACACGCAGTACACGGTTAATGGAAACGCGATTCAAATAGAAGGCGTGACCACCAGCGATACATGGCAAGTTCGATGCGATTCAAATAACCAAGTCAATAGCATCACCAAGACGGTTGGAGGCACACCAGTGCAAAATGTTAATGTAACAAACGTGGTTTCGTTCTCATCAACACTTACCAGTAGCCAGTCCGGGGGGAATCTCTCATTATGTATATATTATCCAAGTAATAGAAATGATAGTCTCGTATTTTCCTCATCGAATGCATCATTTGGCGGGAGTGTTACTGATGTGGAGCTTCCTGATGATTGGACCATTTCGGAAAACGTTCCCGGTGTTTTCAGAATTCAAGCAAGGTGGAATGACACCGAATCTGTCGGATTCATTGATGAAAGCTTCATCCTCTTTGGTGCAATGGATGTGAACCTAAATTCCATGCAGCAATATGGCAATACGCTATCCTTTACCAATTCCACGGAGAATTTCGAGCAATTCAACATGGGAGATGAGATTCATTCTTCGAGCGATGATTGGGATTTAATCACCGCTGGTGATTATGATTTCAATGCCACGTACAGGAATGGTTCCATGAAAGGATATTTCGTTGACAATGATAATTTGAATGACGGTCACGCCCGATATTACTTCCCATCAGATGCACCCAACACAAGCGGGAATCACGAGATCAAGCTAGATTTTTCCATTGAATCGACAAACTTCTACATCCAAGTGTACGATTCTGATGGAGTTCGGATCAATATATGGGTTCATCCTTCCGTAAACAGGATATACACGCTAAATGACACGACATGGGTATTTTTTGATAATTTCATGTGGGAGACCGGAGTGGAACACACCCTATCGATCCATACTGTGGGGAATAACCAGCATTACATCACGTTTGATGGAACGGTATACGACAATTCTGGATCATACTATGTAAACATGAATGCATTCACGAGTGAAATCGATCGATTGCATTTCTATTCTGGTGCCTCCATGGCGAAATTCTATCTTGATGATATTTCAACTTCATGGTCCAATCCATCCAGATATGCCGCGAATTATGGTGATGACATCACGGCAGATTACAGCATAAGCGACACGAATGATGCTGCTCCGATCAGTAATTTAGAATATAGTTTCGAAATAAACGGCTCTCTCGAGAACCAAGGCACGGATTCGACAGGTTCCATAACCGAATTACTGGACTTCGATACCAGGTCCACTGGGAGTTATCCAGTGATTGTACAATTCAATCGTACGTATTACCATAATTATTCGGAAAGCCTGATCATGGCAATTGATGCCTGTCCCGCAGATGTGAGCTTGATCAATATCTCGCAAGCAGCTAATCCATTGTATACCAATGGTAGCGGGGTGTATTTTGCCAATTCGGACTCCAATGTCACCGTGGCACTAAACTATACCAACTTGCTTTCTTCATCTCTTGTACCTGGTGGCAATGGAAACATTACTGACACGTCGAATCATTATCTGAATACTTCGACGAGTGGAATCTATCTTATTGATGTAAGACCCACTGATCTCACGCCCGCGTCCGAGATACATTTCTTGGGCATTATCAAGAAGCAATATTACCATGTATCAAATATCTCGTTTAATTTAGTTGTGGATTCCAATGATCCCAATACAACCATCGATTACGATGCCGCGCACGCGCCCAACTACGTGAACAACACAACCGAGTTTACCCTAGGATTCAGCGATGGCGCCGGCGAGTCTGGCGTTGCCAGCACGGAGTACCGCTTGAACGGCGGCTCGTGGACCCCCTATGGCGCCCCCTTCGACCTGTCGTCCCTGTCGAACGGCTCGGTGACCATCGACTACCGGTCCACCGATAACGTGGGCAACCAGGAAGCGTTTGGCACGCTCCTGGTCC
>WJJB01000047.1 GCA_014729935.1 Candidatus Bathyarchaeota archaeon
CTTCTGCAAGGTATAACGCGCGTCGACCCAGTCGACGTCGATGCCAGCCAGTCGCACCGGTGCCCCGCATGCCGTGCACCCGCCCCGAGAAGGACGTGACGATGGCAATTAGGTCATCCACCAGATCCTGGTACTTGGTGCGCGTCGCGGCCTGCCGCAGGACCTTGATGGACGCCCCGTGCCTGGTGAAATACCGTTGCAGGTAATCGAAGCCGAACCGGGTGAGCCGGGCCTTGTAGGTGATCACGACGCGACCCTCCCGCCCCCGCTCGATGGCTTGGCATAATCGACCAAGCCTGCCACGCCGTGCATTCAATTCCGAGCCCGCGTCGGTATATACCACGGGATTATCGAGCCCTGCGCCCGTGCAGTGGCTTAACGCCATCTGCATCTACCGATCAATGTCTCCCTTCGTCTTCTGCTCGTGGGACGACACCCTGCAGTACACGGCCACCCCCTCGCGGGGAATTCCCGCGTTGGTTGCCCCGTCGCCAGTCATTTCCCCGTTAATCCTTACGATCTCCCCCAAGGATATCCTTCGGTGGCAGCCCGCGGTCCTCGAACATGTGATCTTCCCTGCCGCATCCCATCGCCGCACGGTCTTCACGCTCACGCCCATCATCGCCGCGGCGATGCCAACCCGGACCCGAACCGTTGCCATAACCATTCATGGCGTGCACCACCCTTTCTACCCCCGTAGCATCCTGATGGTGTCCAGATTCGGGAGGTGTTCAATCTAGCTGCTAGATCACCCCAATGCTCGATTTCGGCATGGCATCTAACTTAATAGGTCGCGATCGATAATAAAAACCATGACCGGGGAATTTAACGTTCGGCAATTTGGCGCAACGGGTGATGGAATTTCACTCGACACGGGTGCCATCCAAGAAGCGATTGATGCGTGTGATGTTGAAGGCGGGGGAACCGTGGTGGTTCCGCCGGGGAGGTATCTTTGCGGAACGTTGCACTTGTGTGATGAATTGGATCTGTGGATACGTCCAGGAGCCACGTTGGTTGCTTCCAAGGATGATGCATTGTTTGATTCACCGGAACATCTCGAGTTTCCTGAAGCACAAGGCCAAGAATGTTCCATATTCCATTACAGCCTGCTTGCAGGCGATGGCATTGGCAACGTGCGCATTATTGGCGGCGGGAGCTTGGACGACCAGCGACATCACCGCCACGGCCCCAAGCCCATCGGGTTCAAGAATTGCCACCACATTACCATTCGCGACGTGAATATCTACAATTCTCCCAATTATGCAGTGAGTCTTGGTAATTGCGAGTCGATCATCATAGACAAGGTGCGCGTGTTTTACTCGAATGCCGATGGGATAGACTTGGATTCTTGCAGGGACGCTCAAGTTACCAACTGCCAAATTCAAAGCAGGGATGATGCCATCGTGTTAAAAGGAAGTCTTTCCTTCGACGAACCAACACCCTCCATCAACATTTCCATCTCGAATTGCGATCTTGCAACATCTTGCGTTGGATTCAAGATAGGGTCCGAGACGAACGGAGATTTCAAGAATATCCTGTTTTCAAATTGCATCATCCACCCGCTTGGCTTCGCACGCCCTCCCCTTGCAGGGATCGCCCTTGAAAGCGTTGATGGAGGGGCTATAGACGGCTTGACGGCAAGCAACATCACCATGCATGGCATGAAGAGTCCCCTTCTCATTCGCTTGGGGAAACGCCTCCGGGGCAACTGGCCGAAGGTACCGGGTTCCATTTCCAACGTGATGATCACCAACCTGAATGCAGTAAACTCGCACTTTCCCATGGTGATTGGTGGATTGCAGAAACATCCCATTGAAAAACTGACCCTGAGTAACCTCCACTTGGAATTCAATTACTCGGGAAGCGGGAACTTCGCACCAGGGGAAACTTATCGGGATAACGGCAACCGCCCTCCAGGGACCACCGATTTGGCGAAGATACCAGAGAGCGAAAGCCAGTATCCTGATATTAGGATGTTCGGTGATCCACTTCCAGCTTGGGCGATTTTTGCACGCCACGTGCGTGCCATGAATCTTTCAAACGTGACTTGCTACCTGAAAACTCCTGATCAACGGCCCGCGGAACTACTCATCGATGCAAGCGACGTGCATATGTCAGGCGTGCATTTCCAAGGATCTTGATATCATGGTTTAGGTGATGATCATCTTCCCTATAGATGAGATGTCAAGTGAAATGGCAAGAATGGAATGATAATGGGATTATCGCAAGCATGTAAACATTTAAAGGAATCGGGATGAAAAGGGAATTCATGCCCGTTCATAAAACTGCTTTGCGATTGATATTTTCACCTGGTGCCACCGAAATCATCCCGGATGAATCACGGGAACCAACATTAGCTCGCTTGGGGATCGGTGCGTGGATTGGACTTGCCGGGTTCATTATCCAAGGTGTGTATGTCATCCCCCGGGACGAGATCAATTTCGGGGATCTATCAAGCACCATGGAAGCATTCTTGAATGGCGTGATTGGCGGGATTATTGGGATGGTGCTGTTCCTCATGCTGTGGGGATTTGATACCATCGTTGCCCTGGCCCTTGGCCTTCGGAAGATCAAGAAACCCCTTCATGGATCATTTGCGCCATTCGTGATCATGCCACTGATCACCATCCCCGTGCACGAGCTGTTTTCAAGCCAGTTGAGCCTCCGGGGCCATTCCTATCTCGTGTTCGTGTTCATCATCGTCTTCCTCTCTTGGCACGTGGGTTCTTTTGGCATCTTGTATTCCCGTTTCATGCCGGGAAATGAGGTGATCTCGAAGCGATTATTGCTCGCCCTTGCTGTTCTCCTTGCATTGCAGATTTCCATTGGCATTTTATTCATCACGCAGGTTCCTGCATTATTCGGGGCAACCCCGCAACAATTTCTGGAGGAATATTTCTGATGTCCGGTGCAAAAGAACGCTCCAAACCACGTGAAAAGGTAGCACGCCACGCGGGATTCTTGGCAACCATCCTCCTCCTTGGCATTTTCGGTACAAGCGCCATCATTTCCTTCTCTCCAGCCTTTGAAAATGAGATAGAACGGTTCCAAAGGGCAGTGTATAACACGGAACGAACCATCTTCACCACGTATTTCTACTGGTATCGATCCACGGGGATGCTAGAAGCCACACAGCAAGTTATCAACGAATTGAGCCCGGATGAGGTGTCCGCTATCTCCAATAACCTTGCGGTTCCACCTGCGGATTGGCCTGGCCCTACCACCTTGGATGGAGTCATATCCTTCAACGCCACGGGAGATGGTAAGAATTACTCCAATCAATTAAGCCATCATCCCCCATCATCTGAACCCTCCTACAACTCGTCGGGACACGTGATCGGCGAGTTGAACAGGAGTTTACCGAAATACGAGAACGATGCTAATGATATCATCGTAAATATTTCCAATTGGTTGGATTGGATGAATCCCGGCTGGCATGAATGGGAGATGCGCTCCATGATGCGCGCTGGCATTGACGTTGCCATGCCGGTATACTGGTGGACCGGTCCCGAGACCAACTTTGGCCAGTGGGCGCATGATGGATTGATCGTCCTGAATGATACCTTGACAAGTCTCAGGGGAAAAGTGGCTAGCGAGCAAACGCTTGGCGGGGATTATAGTCCTGAAGACGTTCCTCGGATATCAATGTTTTACGATACCACCTTGATGAAGCAGCTATGGGCGCACAATGTCTCAAACGACAATACCAGCGCGTATTATGGGAATTACTTGAAGGCATTCAACGATGGTCCTGGAGCGGATCTCACCAACCCGTACTGGGAACACCAGTTTTACTTGCGAATCATCGAGTTTTACGATGTGATCGTTAACGGGGAGAACCTGTTCACGGTGACATTGAATGTAAACGGGGTAGAGGAAGAGTATTGCGTCGCATGGTTGTACGGTGCTGGTTGGTTCTCCAAGATTGGTCCGGATGTTTTCAACTACTGCAGGGAGCATTTCGAGACCCGTTATGGCAAGAAACTATTGTTCGTGGGGGGGTCTGATTGGCGAGAGGCTGGCGTGGATGGCGTGTGCGGTTGGGGTGCATGTTGCAATGTCCGCACTGCAGAATACTCGCGCATCCCCGTGGGCGGTCATGGCCCAGGATATTATAACTTGGGTGCCATCGAGGTACAAGGTGCTTCTTATATCTCCCGGGATGTTAACCGGTACAAGAAAGGCTTCCAGGAAGCGATATCGTCCGGTGCAGCATGGTTGCACGTTGAGACATGGAATGAACTACTAGAAGGGACTGATATCTGCTGGTCGCAACAACATGGTTATGCATTCATCGATGCAACCCGGGAGATAGCAGATATGTTTCATGCAATGAGTGGTTTCCCGCCAGCAATTCAGGGAGTTAATTTCTTTCTAGTCCTTGCTCCTCTCGGCATTCTTGGTGCATTGATCTCCCTTGCAGTGGTGATGCAACGAAAATCCAGAACGCTTGGGTGATTTTCCTTCCTTCCCCATCATTTCTTTTTTTCTGAAATATTGCATGATCGACAATGGATGCAGGAAGAGTTAATAGGAAACAAATGAAAAACCATAGTTGTGAAAATCAGGAAAACGTCATCGATTCTCAGTAGGAACCGCTTTATCTTGGGATGGGTGCTCGTTCTTTCTATTACCAGCACTTTTCTATTCGCAAAATCCCATTACATGTTCACTCATCCCAAGGAAGGACATTTGGTCTACATAACAGGAAATGGTGAATTGGGCTACAAGTATTATGCCAATGAGGGTGAATCCCAGGAGATTAACCGCATACCTGATTTTTCCTTTTGCGGATATGAAAAAGGGGGTGTATCCCTACCGCATGTGGGAGAACAGATACGAATATCCCCCAAGGTCGGAGATAACTTGGACCACGTCCAATCCGCAATTAATAACTTGTCTTCGTATCCAATCGGTCCTGATGGATATCGCGGTGCAATCGTGTTGGAAGCGGGCCAGTATCACGTGAATGGAACCATTATTATCAATGCCTCCGGAATCGTGTTACGTGGTGAAGGACAGGATGAAACTGGAACCTGCCTTATCGCGACTGGAAGGTATGATCATGATTTCATGAAATTCTCTGGAAAAAAAGCAAATCCATATGAAATTGAAGCCAGCATCCGAAACATCACCGATCAATATGTGCC
>WJJB01000048.1 GCA_014729935.1 Candidatus Bathyarchaeota archaeon
CATTATCTTATGATGGGCAACACCCTTTCCAAGAAGCTTACCTGAAATCTGGAATGTTAATGGTTCTTCCTAAATCGATTGACCGTGCACCACAAATTCCACATGCTGTCATTTCAGCACCTTTCACCGCATCAATGGGGTATGGATCCTTTCCTCGGATGCCATCTATCCAAGCTTGGAACATGAGGGTATCCGACCCGCCGTGACCCCCTGTCGCGTGAACAATACCCATTTCCCTGAGATCACCGTCATCCAAGTATACTCCTTCTTGCTGGTGCCTTGCTGGATACGTGAATTGATCCGGTGGAACCTTATACAGGTAATACCGGCCGTCGTGAGTTGCCGGAGCTTCAAACAAGCATCTCGTTCCCCAGAACGCGTGGCGGGTGAATCCGTGATTTGGAAGCACGAACCCGCTGCCGAACTTGCATATCACGTCATTCGCAGTCCTGCATAATCCCAGTTGGAAATTTTGAGTATTGAACCTTGCCAGCATTTTCATGTTGCCAAACGCGCTCACCTGAACGGGTCGATCCGTCCGTTGTGCCTCCAGCACGTGGAGGCAAGGGCCGATGGCATGGCCATACGTGATGGGTGCAAGCGTGGCACGCCAAGTTGGCGTGGTGCCGAGATCCTTGGCTGGATCGACTTGCTTACCGTGCTTGAAATTTTCAACGATCATGTAATGTTCCAAGGAGTGATGGTATACTCCTTCCATGTAGAATATATCACCCATGGCGCCATCCTTTACGAGCTTTAGCGCGAATTGGTTTCCAAGATGCCAGCAGTAATTTTCCCCCAGCGCGTACGTTCCACCAGTGCCCTTGTTTGCCCTTGCAGCATCGCGAATAGCCCATAACTCTTCCAAGGATAATCCCATGGGCACTTCGCTCCATGCATAAATGCCGGCTTCTAAGCATGCCTTGGCACATTTCGCGTGGGTTGAAGGCGGCGTGACGATCACAACCGCGTCGATGAATTCATTCTTGAGCATTTCATCCAAGCTCTTGCACGGGAAATCAACCTTGTAGCGCCATTTTTTCAAGACGCCAGGTGATCTATCCACGATGCACGTTGGGTGGATTTGCCCTTCAAACCTGCGTTGGAATACGAGAGTCTCGTAGACGCTATTCCCCCTTGGGCCCCCACCTATGAATCCAATATGGATCGGTTCTAAAGCCATGCTATCACCTGATCCAGTAAATTCCACGGGCATTGAAGGATTCAAATGGCGCGATTCTGCACGTTCACAAGATCGTTAATGCCCTTGGTTGCCAAGTCCAGCAAGTCACAGAGCGTGTCCCGGGAGAATGGTTCGCCTTCAGCGGTTCCTTGAATCTCTATGATGGTGCCATCACTTGTCATGGCAACATTCAAGTCAACATCTGCCTTGCTATCTTCCTCGTAATTGAGATCTAGTAACGGGGTTTCTTCCACAATGCCCACAGACACCGCTGCCACCGTGCGAGTGATCACCGGCTTATCTATCCATCCCTCATCCAGCAACCATTTTTCGGCATGCTTGAGTGCGATGTAAGCAGCAGTGATGCTCGCACATCTGGTGCCACCATCCGCTTGGAGTACCTCGCAATCGATGCGCAGGGTGCAAGACCCAAGTGCATTGAGATCAACGACCGGTCGAAGTGCTCGCCCGATCAGCCGGGAGATTTCGATGGCCCTGCTATTATACCTCCCACCACGCTCCCGTTTCTGTCGATGATGGGTGGAGCGGGGTAACATGGCGTATTCAGAAGTCACCCAACCCCTTCCCGTGTCCTTCATCCAATATGGAACGTCATCTTCGGCTGAAACATTCGCCAAGATCATGGTGTCCCCCATTGAGAGCAATACCGATCCTTCTGGATGGATGGTAAATTGCTTCTGGATTGATACCGGTCGTATCTCGTCCCGCTCGCGTCCATCTATTCTCATGTATGACATTAATCAGTACCTCGGTTGTAACCGTGGCGGTATCCGGCCATCGAACAGCAGGTACCGCGATGGTGCATGGGGATATGTAAGACATGCACTAAAAATTTGTGGATCGTGAGCGAGGGAACCATTTCACTCGTCGAACACTTGTCTATCGAGGCGTTTTTCTATCATCTTGGTGATCTCGGGAGTGATATCAAAATACGCCAGGAAGGTTTCGAGACGATCGATGATATCCTTGGCAGATGGCGGGCATCCCTTGATTTCCATCTCAATAGGGAAGAATTTATCCATCCTTGCTGCCAAAGCTGAATTAGTTTCTGGTTTTAGAAAACCAGGAGCTGTTTCTGCCAAGCAAGTTCCTATACGAATAACTGAATACGGTTGTACCAATCCCTTGAACAACCGCTTGCAAAAATCGATACTTGCCTTGGTCAGGAGACCAGTCACGAAGATGATATCTGCCTCATGGGGTTCCCGGACCAGGGTGATTGGCAGGTGATTCAAGGCACGCTTGAGCGGTGGAAGGCAGCCGTTACATCCTGCCAGTGCCAAGTAATATGCCTTCAAGGTCTTGATGTAAATCTTGCTTTTGATCGAGTATGTTGGTGCCATGTGCACGTCAACCCCTCGTCACGCCACTCCAAGAGGGAAGCGGGTTCATGTGGCGTGATCGATTACTAGACATTAGGCGACGACTCTATTTAAATTACTGGCTGGGAGGCGCGTGATGACTCTGGTTTCAATGTTTTTAAATCATGGCTCCAATGTTAGATCAATTCACTCGTGATGGATTTTTCCCGTTTCCATCCTATCCGTGGCATGCCTTTCTTCCCCATGTATGATATGCTGCACCATGCCCGCATCGTCCAAGAGCCACGGGATTTCCATCATTCAATTATTACATCATCCTGTAGACGACTGAAGTGAACCACCATGAATGGCACCTTAGCAAGATTGCAATCTGTAATTCGATCCAAGTTCGAATTGGGGGTTAAGAACCAGAAGGTCATGAGGAATAATATCCTCGTGATAACCGCACGCCAGGAAAAATTAATGGATGTGATGGAATTTCTTGCCCGTGAATGTAATGCC
>WJJB01000001.1 GCA_014729935.1 Candidatus Bathyarchaeota archaeon
ATGCTGGAGCACATCACATGAAAGTAGCCATTCTCGGTGGTGGCCTTACAGGACTCATGTTAGGGCATCGCCTGCAGGAAGTGGATGTCAAGTTCGATATCTTGGAGCGGTCACCATCTTGCGGTGGTTTGCTAGGCTCCCTGGAGGAGGATGGCTTCACGTTCGACAAGTGTGGGATTCATATCATATTTTCCACGGATAAAAGCATCCTTAGTTTCATGCAACGTTTGCTCGGTGAGAACGCGTGTAAAACACGTCGAAACACGAAGATCTATTTCAAGAACCGGTTCATGAAGTATCCCTTCGAGAATGGGCTTCATGACTTGAGTAAAGAAGATATCTTTACATGCCTGCACGGCTTCGTTTATTCCATTCTTGAAGAAAGATCGGGAGGGAAAAAACCGGGTGATAACCTCCACGACTGGTTGGTGAAAACGTTCGGAAGTGGCATATCTAACTTGTACCTCGAACCATATAATCGAAAGATATGGAAGAGAGATCCAAGAACCTTGAACACGGGATGGATATCACGCATCCCCCGTCCCCCTGTTGCCGATGTAATCAAGTCAGCTTTAGGGATACATACGGAGGGATACGCACCCCATCAGGTCTTCTGGTACCCGAAAAAGGGCGGCATTCAATCCATCCCCAACGCCATCGCCGCGCCCCTGCACGAGCACATTAGCACGGGATTTGATGTTCAGGGGATCTCCCGTGAAGGTTCACGGTGGATAGTCACGAATCAATCAGGGGAATCGCATGAATATGATGCAATATATTCCACCATACCAGTGAAATCCTTGATTTCAGCAATGGAAGATGCCCCTGAAGCGGTCATGAATGCCTCCAAGCACCTCCAACATAACTCGCTCGTGACCGTGAATCTCGGGATTGATGAATGCTTGCTGGATGATCTAACGTGGCTATACCTTCCTCAAAAGGAGTATATAGCACATAAAGTGGGTTTTCCATCCAATCTTAGTCCAAGTGTCGCCCCTGCAAATGCAAATGCCATTACCGCTGAAATTACTTGCAAGCCGGGATCCAGTGCATGGATGATGGATGATCGGCATTTAATACAGCAGGTGAAAACGGATTTGAAGGATATTGGTATCATTGGTGATGCGAGAACGCTATATGCTCGTGTTCACCGCCGGGAACATGCCTATGTCGTGCCATTGTTGGGAACGCGATCCAAGCTGAAAACAATCGAAGCATATCTTGACCAGGTCGGAATCGTTCCCGTTGGACGGTTTGGCGAGCACCAGTACTTGAACATGGATGGTTGCATCAAGCACGCGTTGGAAGCGCCCCTTCCCCGTGCTTGAGCGGAAATTTTTTTAAACGACAAGAAGTGAATTCATCGTGGACAAGATCTCCGTCGTGATGGCTACGAGGAACGAGGAAAAAGCTATTGGAAAGGTAATCACGGAAATTCAAGACACGATGCAGGATGACGTGGAGATCGTTGTCGTGGACGGCAGCGTGGATGAAACTCCAAAAATCGCCCGGCAGTTGGGTGCTCGGGTGATATCTCAATCACCCAAGGGATACGGAATTGCCGTTAAGCGTGCCGTGCTAGAAGGCACGGGGGACATCATCATCACCCTTGATGCAGATGACACCTATCCTGTTGAGAATATCCCACGACTTGTTGAAATCCTGCGAGATGGATATGCCATCGCCAGTGCATCGAGGATGCAAGGCATACCGCCAAACATGCGCCTACTAAATGTCTTGGGAAACAAGATCTTGGCTTTACTTGTCACTTTATTATCCTTGCGCCGGGTGCATGATGTTACCACGGGCATGCGAGCATATAGACGCGAGATCATCCATTGGTTTGATTGGACGGAAAACACGGGACTATCGGCAGAATTATTAATCCGTCCCTTGATCCACGGGTACAAGGTGAAAGAAATTGATATTCGCTATGATGCAAGGCTTGGAGAAACTAAACTGGACCCGTTCAAGGGATTCCTGAGCATTCTAAAAACGGTCGTGAAATATTGCCTATTCCACCGGAGAAAGCGCTAAGCAGGATTTAATTACGCGTGTCGCTACCTTTTCAATTCTTGCCGTGGCGTGCCTGCTTGGGATTCATGGGTAATCCCGCTCCCATTATCAAGTAAACTAATGGCATCAATCGTGGAGAGGCCTCCAACATAAATCAACGACAACGGCGGGAACCAGTACCACAAGTTCACGAAGAAAGTGGGGACGCCAACGATTATCTTGGGTATTTTCCAATTGCGGGGGGACTTTGTTGCTATCCACAAGCAAAAAATCCCGAGATAATTAAGCACGTGGGGTCCAAAGAAATTCGGAATGAGCACGATGATAATGAGGAACAATATCATTAACCTGTCCATCAGGTTCAATTGATCCTTTTTCTTGTAAAAAATCATAATATTGACGGGAAGGAATGCAGCCATCATCAAGAAATTGGTGGGAAGGATGTCAATATCAAAGTACTTTTTCAAGGTGACGGAGAAGGTACCGGGGATGAACAGGATCCTGCTCGTGGAAGTATAAAACAGGTTTATCTTCAGGAATTCGATGATTAACGGGGGCCAGATTACA
>WJJB01000049.1 GCA_014729935.1 Candidatus Bathyarchaeota archaeon
GCTCTTGCCTCGATGCCAAAGGCGTAGGGAATCCTGTCCACTCGTTGCAATCCCGTTGCATGCTCGATCTTGAGCATTTCCACGAGCTCGCTATTCAAATTTTTCAACTGCTTGAGGTATGAATAGCCACCGAATAATTCATCAGCACCCTCGCCTGTTAACAAAATTTCCTTCTTTTCCTGTATTTTGGAGCAAACTAAATACATGGGCAACGCGCTTCGTATCAATGCAGCGTCAAAGGTCTCGAGATGGTAAATCACATCGGGTAACACGTCAAGCAAGTCATCCAAGGTAATTTCATGCAAGTGGTGATTGATCGCACCCTCATGTTCCTTGGCGAGCAATTTCGCATGGTTGAAATCCTCCGAACCCTTGAAATACACGGTATAAGCATCGAGTTGGTCGGTGTATCGAGTTGCCAAGGCACACACGATACTGGAATCGATCCCCCCGCTGAGCAGCGCGCTGAATCTTGGATTTTCTTGAATTGAGTTTTCGACGGCTCTATCCAATAGTTGAAATAGGTTTTTCTTGATGGAATCAAGCGACGGTGCATCATTGCTTCGTTTTTCCAATTTCTCTATGGAGGAAAAGGTAACAACTTCGGAGGAATCTCCTTTGCCATGATAAACCGTGCCAGGAGCCAAGATGAATGGCTTTTCTTTAGATTCCTTGAACACTTTCAATTCCGAGGAGATCAACACGTGATCATCGGTATCCAAGATGTACAGGGGCTTGTGGCCTATGGCGTCCTTTGCCGCGTAGATCTCCTTGTCATTATATACCAGCATGGTGTACGTCCCCTTGATCAATCGGAAGGCATCATGCCCCCTCCGTTCAATGAGCTTCAAGATGCAATGACCAGGATCGCCATTTCCTGGCGCGGCAGAAATGGCTTGGTTGATTTCATCCAAGTTGGTAACCTGGCCGTCAATGACAATTGATGTGATGGGGGATTCCTTGCCAGTCTTGTAAAACACCTTCGAGTTACCCACTTGGGCCTTGTTGATGAAGGCTTGGAGGAATATCTTCTTATC
Source organism: Candidatus Bathyarchaeota archaeon (assembly GCA_014729935.1). Taxonomy (GTDB): domain Archaea; phylum Asgardarchaeota; class Lokiarchaeia; order Sigyniarchaeales; family Sigyniarchaeaceae; genus WJJB01. The sequence continues at coordinate 1,038 of WJJB01000049.1, forward strand.
TTCCGCCGTGATGCAAAAATCCCCCCGGTGCTCGATTAATCTCGATAGGTCATCCAGTTTTCGTGGCCTTTCTCGCTTTCTTGCCTTGTAAAAGAATATGCCGGTCATATTTTCCCTACTCTTGCGAAATTTTTCCCGCATTTTACTATTAATTATTTCTAGGTCCAAGATCTTGACGGATCGTGTGATAATAATGCAGGAATCAACAAAAGGATTTGGAAAGGCGGTTGAATGTGGTTGGTACTCCAATTTGGTCCCCGACTTTCCCCGCGCCCATGACAAATTCACGAAAATGCATGGTGAGGGGAAGGGGGATTACCTCCGCATGTGCGACATTGGCTTGAAGGACATGATGGGTGGATTCTTGATCACGAGAGGGTGAAGAACGACCCGAGGCAGGTTGCCTTATGGATCAAGATCTAGAAGATACGATAGTAAACGCCCATCCGTGCAAGTGGCAACCACGCGTCAGCCCTGTCCATCCCCGCTCGCCGGCATGGATTTCACGAGCATAAGGCGCACGATTCAATTCTAGTTAAACATTTATTTGCGCATGGAAAAATGTATTTCCCAGAACACAATCCAGTTGGAGTTGAGAACGGTGTACCGAACGAAATTAAAAGGGAAAATCTACATAGTACTTGTTTTTGCCACGTGCATGCTCGTTGCGTCGAGCATGGTTCATGAAACGACAAATTATCAGCGAAAAGCCATAGATCCTGAAATTGATGCATCTGAAACAGTTATCGAGAAGAATTGGGAAGCTATCGATGCCGGTGCATCATGGTGGAATCCATCATGGAATCACAGGAAGAACCTGACAATCACCGAACCAGGCGTCATGGACCGGGATCAAGACCCGATCGACGTGTACCTGGAATTCACGGGTGAGGAGGCACGGGTCGGCAGCTTGCGCGTCGCTTGCTACACCAACACGAGCACGTGGAACGAGATCCCCAGCCAAGTGTGGAATGCCACGACTTTTACCAACGGCACGGCGGATTTCTACTCGAGTTGCACGATCACCTTTTTCATCAACATCACCAAGGCAGACACTGAGCATTATTACCTTTATCACGATCCCGTGGAAAATAGCGATCCGGGCTACGCGGATCACGTGACGGTGAATTGCATCAACCATCCCGGCATCACGGATGACACGTCAATGCCGAACGTGGATCACGTGAATTCAACACAGTGGACAGGCGTGGATACCCTTCAATTCATCATTGATGGTGACGCGGTCAATCCGCGGGCATCCATCTGTCTCGTGGACACCATGCGCGGTGGATCCGATTGGGGTGGACCCTCTTGCAGCTTGTTTGAAGCCAGACATGGTGCGCAGGATGCTCTCGATCTTTCTTCGAGCCAGTGGACTTCCATCGGGGAATTTGCGCTAGATGCGATTCAAGCGGATGGGTCGGGGTCCAACTACCGGGTAAACATAGGCCCCGATAATCCAGCTGAAGCATGGGACGGTGCAGGAAGCATCACCGTGGTCAATGATGGACCTCTCTTCACAATGGTCGAAATCGAGACAACTGATGGTGCATTTTCCAGTGTTTCATCGGGCCAATGGTGGATGGATGACTTGGGTAATCCAGCATTCATCGATGACACCATGACTGCCCCCAATACTGGTCTCGGGTATGCTAAGTACAAGATAACGTATACATGCTACTATCATGGCGATCATGCGCTTATCAAAACCAACTTGAAGATTATCGGCGCACCCCAACGTGGAATGATGGGATCCGGATATCCAGTGGAAGACCCATCATATCTTGCAAACACGGGATTTTGGACGAAAAATTTTGGCGACTGGCCTCATATATTCCAGATTGTCAAGGCAACATCCACGGGTGACATGGTTCAATCGAACCAGAGCACGTATGGCGCACTCGATGGATACAATACCACAAGCACCGGTAGCAAGTATTGGGACATGCCTGCTGAACCCTGGGCTGCATTCTGGGATAATCAAAGTGGAACTGATCCATCAATCGGTCTCATTGGCATAACCGATGGTATTGGATGGGAAACCCACTCCTTGGGAGTTGTTGGAATTGGTGGCAACATCCTCATGCAACCACTCATGCGAAATGAAATGGGAATGACGGAACTCTATACCATCCCTGATGGGGGACAGGAGGAAATCACCTATTACGTGGTTACATCGGCACATGGAACAAATGATACCTTCACGAGAGACATGGCAAGTCGATTGAATGCTGGCTTGGAAGTTATGCTTGATGGCATCAAGCTTGGACCTGAAGAAGTAGATCTATACCCCTCCACGGGCACCATTGAAAAGAACTGGGAGTCAGTTCAAACAACATCTTGGTGGAATGCAGCGTGGGATTATCGAATGCAGGTCAACATCACGGAGCCGGGAAGGTTGGACCGGGATCAAGACCCGATCGACGTGTACCTGGAATTCACGGGTGAGGAGGCACGGGTCGGCAGCTTGCGCGTCGCTTGCTACA
>WJJB01000050.1 GCA_014729935.1 Candidatus Bathyarchaeota archaeon
CACCAGTAGGTTGCTTGTTACAATCATCCAAAGACGGTAATATTAAATTAACTTAACGATTATCTCCTCCTTTGGGAAGAACGAGCGCGTCACGGGAGTGATAGCAAGTATTGAACAATTTGTTCCTCGATATTTAACCCCAAGCGAACGGTGCCACCACACGAGAAAAACGGGTTCCATTCCAATAGCCAAGGTGTGCCATCTAGATCGGGAAGCATGTCAACAGCCACTGTATCCAATCCTGTAATCTTTTTTACTTTCATGGCTATCGATAACATCGTGGAAAGGGTGCCTGCAGGAAGATCTGGAAGCACGTCCATCACCCGCCATGCTTTTCCTCCTGATCCCATCCCATGTTTAAATCCCCCTCCCCCCCTGGCATATTGGAATGACACGTCATCTCCAATCAAGACTGTGCGAATCTCGAAGCCCTGGTTTGGGATATAATCTTGCAAGAAGAGAGCTTTTTTCCGATCCAGGGTTGTACAAAGGTTGTCAATTGCTTCGGTGTTGTTTTCTTCAACCAAGTAGATCCCTCTACCCGCCTGACCGTCCAACGGTTTTACCACGCATTTCACGTGATTCCTCACGAAATCTAACAATCTTGTTTTTTCACGAGAGATGATCGTATCTGGGAAGCGGATTGATCCAGCTAAATGGGTTCTCCACGTGAAATACATAGAAGCCTTGTCACACGCGAGAATGGTTTCAGGTGGGTTGATTATCCTCGAGCCCTGCCAGCCCAAATATTCAATAACACCTAGCTGAAATATCATGTCCGATGGTTCCATCTTCCATCTCACCACGCGTGGTATCTCCTTCAGGATACCTGAGAAATCACCTGGCACGACCAAGTTTTCCCATTTCACGTGGAGATGAGCCACCTGCATTTCATCCAAGAGAGCGCTTTCACCATCCAGGGAACCATTACTCAACAGTAGCAATTCCATGATAGGATCACTTCACTAGTTTAGGGAGAAAGTACATCATGAATGAAATGGAAAAAGAAAATGGGTAGTTTGCATTCATGACCTGCCGATTTCAGGCTTGCAAAGGATTTGTTTCAAGCGCAGCTCGGTGAAAGCCCTGGAATATGCAGGTTTAATGATGCAGGCGGTATCAGCTCCCGCACCGGTACCCCCAATGCACAAAACGTCCTTGGTAACATCCGTGATGAATCCTGCATCTGCAGCCATCAAGGCAATCTCAATGCACACTTTTACTCCATCACATGCAATGATTCGAAGGATCTTGGCAAATAATTCCACTGGAAAAACCACTCCCCCTGAAAGCACCTTGCTGATGCCTGATTCCACGCCACTCAACGCGTGCGTTGCCGTGAGCACCTTGCCACCCAAGCGTTCTATTTGTTCCTTGTTGCCAGTTTTGAGTTCTTGCTTGTTTGGCCCGGCAAACCCGTCCGAATGGGTCACGACAATCACGTTGTACTTGCCAGGATCGAATATCTTGCAGGCCAATAGGCCAGTACCACCGCGGGTGGAAGCAACGATGATATCCTTGATATCACCGTTTGAATCGATGATTTCTTTTGCGTGTTTCAGCACCTCGTCCGAATGATCTCCACCTTTCTTGAAATACTTGACAGTCACATCCATGGTCCAATCACGAATCCTAGTAGGTACCACCATTAATCAATGCGCTGGATTGTGATTAGCTTGAATCATTGAAATCCATGGCAGGAATGGAAATCCCGAGGTCTTGAATAGATAATTATTTATTTGACGATGTGCCAGCTTCTTCCGGTAATCTTATCAAAGAAATAAGAGTGAGATTGATGAAAAAGGTTATATCTATAGTTTGGGGCGCTTTCGCGATTACTTTCGTAGTCTTTTTGAGTATCTGGCTGTTTAGGGTGTTTTTCCCATTTTTAGAATATGCTGATGCTTTCAAAACGTTAAATGGCACTTCCGTGGGTGAATTTTATGGTGTGCAATGGGTACTAGAACGGCTATTCCTTGTTCCCAGTTTCATCCTGATGGTGGTATTCTTGGCAATAACGCTCGTTTTTGGCTTGGTATTGAAAATAATGAATATCCGTGAAAATAGGAAATAACACACACCATCTAACCATCCTTTGATGCTTTCCAGCTGGAAGATCTTCATTCCAGCAATTTTTTCTTTTTTTTTTAATCCACGTGCGCTCTTCTTTTAAAAAACAACGGAACGTGGGAAGAAGATGTTCTTCGTGAAACCACACTACACGCCCAGTGTTGTTCACGATGCTGGCATGTCTCGAAAATTAATAGAAATAGATCACAATACCGTTGTCGCGAGTGCGGGTTCGAGGTGCACGCCGACCTCAACGCCGCTAGGAACATTTACACGTGGTCTACATTTTTTTCGTTTTTACGAAAGAAACCGCTTATAACCACTTTCAACCCTCCGCTTTCTTGAATAGATTGGGCCTGATAGTAAAAGATGCAAGTTTTTCAAGTTGTTTTTCAATGCACCAATAGGTTTTTCAGAGAACTTTAAATAGGTCTACAACGCGATCATTAACCGACCCAGATCACGACGAATACGCATACTAGGGATGATGCCTCTTGAATGATGGAAAAACGGATGAAATGGACCGATTGGAACGTTCCGAGCATGAGCTTCGGGAGCGTATTAAGGAGCTCAATTGCTTGTACGGCATATCCAAGATAGCGGAGATACCAGAAATCACGGTTGGGGAACTCCTGCAGGAAACGGTGGAACTCATACCACCTGCATTCCAGTATCCCGAGATAACCACCGCGAGAATCATGTATGATGGTTCGACATATAAAACAGTCATGTTCAAGGAAACCCGGTGGAAGCTACTACGACAAGTCACGATAGCGGGGAAAAGGCTAACATTCGAGGTGTTCTATCTTGAAGACAAACAGTTCTTGGAATTCGAGGAGTTGCTAGTAACAGATATCGTGAACCGGTTGCAAGTCATAATCCATAACAAGGAAGAGATGAAAAAACAATTGCTTGATGCTCGGTTGCGGGCATTATCCGAGTTGAATAAGCAATTGGAGGCGAGGGTGCTTGATCGGGCTGATATCTCGGATATTGATGAGGTCGACAGGCAAATTATTAGCCTTCTTCGTCAAGACGGGCGGATGAAACTCGTTGATCTTGGAAATAACTTGATCGTGAAAGGAAAAGAGGGATATTCACACGTGGGAGTTAAAAACAGGTTAATGAAATTGATCGACAATGACACGATCCGGATCCAATCCAACGTGAATTTAATGAAATTCAGGGCGGTCATTGGAATATTATTGCTTGAAACCGAGACGAATGATGCAGCTGCAAGGATCATCAAGAAGTATGGAGATTGTCCAAGAATCTTGTTTGCATTTCGGACTTGCGGTTCTTTCGACCTGGTGTTCGGAATCGTGGCGGAAAATATCGAGAACCTCGAAAAGATCATCAATTCAAGATCCCCTCGTTGCGAATCAGGAATTCGGGCAACGATGAGCTTGGTATCTCCAATGATGCTATCACCACGGTTTATCCCAACTAGATATTTCAGCGCCAGTACTTCCGAGACCTTCCCGTGCGGGTTGAATGCGATTTCAGAAAAAGGAGAGACTTTGGGTGAGACGTGCCCTGGATGTCCGTCCATGTTGAATTATTTCAAGAAAGAGGAATCAAGATGATAAGATATTTGAGGAAAGCTAAACTTCACGTGAGTTACTCCGGACCATCCGCTTCCCCGTTTTCTTTCCCATCTTCCGTTCCATCCTCATCCGTACTTGCCGAATTCTTGCCATCTTCATCAGTTGGCTCCTCGGGCTTTTCATCAGGGGACTCCTCGGGGGGTTCTGGCTTCTCGAACTCGGTGATGCACCTGATCTTGTCAAAATGCTCGAACTCACGCTGTAACTCCATCACGAGCAGGTATTGCATGAAACCAAATTGTTGGGCAAACAATGCTTGATTCGGGAACGTAATTTCCAAGATGTTATCTTTCTTTTCGATTTTCAGGTCATCAAGTGGCATGCCTGGAAGGCGTTGCTCGATCAACGCTTGGATCTTTGCATCTTCACCTTCAAGCTTTTCAACAACATTGATGGTGAAATAAACCTCCCTGCCAGCAAGGA
>WJJB01000051.1 GCA_014729935.1 Candidatus Bathyarchaeota archaeon
AATGACCTATTCGAGGGCGAGATCACCTTGATGAACAACAATCGGGACAGGAAGGGGAACCTGAAGCCCCAGAAAATCAAGTACGTCCAGGTCCACTTCTTCGAGCATATTGCAGTTGGAGAAAACGAGCTTAGCAAGTATAGCATCAAGCTTGATAACTCGAATGAGATAGTGGAAGGCAAGCAGGTCGGGCGCTCCATTGATATTAACGAATGGAAGGGAGTGACCCTCGAAGCTGAACCCGTGACCTTGCCATTTTCCGTCCGGGTCCCTGGCGGTTGGCATTCAAATCTTGGAAGGCAACCCGCGCCCCACAACAAGGATTGGTTCGTTGGCGTGGCGATCTTCCAGAAAACCGGGATGATCGGCGTGCCCGGGTTTGCCAGGATCTTCCCGGTGGAAGGATCGGACAGGGCATCGAACCTACTCGATGGCGTGCAGGTGATCCAAGGATACCAGAAGGAGGAATCCATTAAAAGACAAACTGTTTCATCCCACGTTGTTGAATCCTCTCCTGAAACCCCGTCTTCCACCGGGTCTCAAGACGTGACAGATATCCACGAACCAACCCCTAAACTGGAAATCAATCCTGAACCACCAGAGGTTATGGCATCCACGCAAACAGTCAATCTGATGGACGCAGTCACTAGGAATGAAATAAGACCAGAACCTGGGGTAAACCTACCAGAGGCACCAGCTGTGGAGGATCTATTATCTGATATCCAAGATGGTAGCACTGCAACAGCGGCACCAGCAAGCTCGACAATTCCTCCACTAATTGCTGGATCATCGCACGACCCAACAAGAACCATGGTAAAAAATGCACCAACACAGGCCGCGAAGCCAGTTGTGAAACCAGTTAGCAATTTTCCAAATGTAACATCCCAATCAGCAAGTTCACAGGAGGTTACTTCATCAAGTCACCCTATGCTACAACACATGGGATCAACTTCACCGATAGCACCCGCGGAATTGTTTAAAGGAGTAGATGTTCAACAATCTACGCCGTCTATCACCTCAGAAGTCCGCAAGCGGAAGGAAAAGATTAAAAATGAAAAAGAAGCTAAGAAGAAAGCCATAAAAGTACAAAAACCGGTTGATCCCAAGCGAGCTTTGATCTTGCATGTATTACTCACTTTACTGGTATTCTTACCAATTCCGTTAGCAATCTACATGTCTGCACGACCGTATAATTGGCCACTATTCTCTTCGGTGTTGAAGCTTGCACCACCATCTGCTGGAATCGGCATTGCTTTATCCGTGTTCTCAGATATAGCAAGGAGGAAAATGAAAAAGATGCATGGTTATAAAAGAGCAATCAGGATGATGAAAATATTATCCATTGCCTTGATCGGGATCACCGCTTTTGGAATCTTCTTGACCACTCGTTCGTATGAAGTCCAATGGTACAAGGGCATCAGTGGACCATGGATCATCCAGCCATTGCTTTTCAAGCCGTGGCTGGGAAAAACATTATCGGTGGTCATGGTCCCGGTACCTGCCATGATAATGGGGTTCATTTCTTCTGGTATCTTGGGAAAACCCACGGGAGAAGGAAACTGGGAAGCCCTGCTCAAGGAAAAATGGGGCACGGGAGTTCAAATCCCACTCGCAGATGTATCACGGGAATTTGACTTGAAACCCTCTAAAACGGTGAAATTGGTCGATCAATGGATCGGCGAGGGCATCAAGGTGAAATATGATGCCACGATGAACACGATAATGTTGGAGGAATGATAAAAATGAAAAGAAAACACACTTGCATTCTTTTCTTCCCCATGCTCTTCCTTTCATGCTTTTTCTTTGCGGGAAAATCGAGCGGGAATGATTTTCTGGTTGAATTCGACGAACAAGGTTCATTCCATAGTTATCGTATTGCAGGTGGCATGGGTGAGAACTTCACGTTCAGCATGAATTGGACTGATCCTAACACCAGGATCAACATGTTCTTGTTTGATGATAATCACACCGTTCTTTGGCAGATAAGAACGGAACTTGACAATGAATCCACTAGGATCTATTCCACCAGTTACATCCTTCCCCATGATGGGGAATACTACGTGTTACTCTACCGCGCCTCACCAGGTGGGAGTAGTGCTTCAATCGAAGTGGGCAGTAACATGTACTTGGATGAGGGGATCGGTAAATTTGCAAATTTCTACAATCTTTCCGATTGTGCCGTTATTAACGGGTATGGTGAACCTAATGGTAAATACGCCTTGCATTTCGACCCTGCTTTAATTGGTAGTAGTTCGAGAGACATTGATATCATGATCTTGGACGCTGGAGGAGAAGATGCCACCGATTTATCAAATACCTACTTGGAACTCTTGGATAATTTGGGAAAAAGCATCATTGAAGTCTTGGGATCTAGCGGGCAAGTCCGATTGATTTTGAATAACACGGATGGATCTGAGGCACATGTGTATACCACAGGAGAAGATATTGATTTAGCCTCGGATTTCATAGTTATTTCAAAAGGGGATATCACGCCGGGCACAAGTTTCTCCTCGGGCGGGGAATTGCCCCACATGGTTGAAGGATTCAGCTCGATACTGGTCTTGATGTCAATTGCAATTGTCAGCTTATGGTACATCACGAAATTATTGAAAATACGCGAGAATGGTGACAAGGAATGAACAGGCAACAAACCAAGCATATTTTGGGTCTGATGGCAGGTATCCTTGTATTGGGAACTTTCTGGAGCAATGCGGCTGCGACAGACCATCAATGGTTGAATTATTATATTAGCAGCGATATCGAATATGGATTGGAACTGCATTATGATTCCCCCAGTTTCAATTCCATGGCACGTATCAATTATTCATTAACTGATGATGTGCTGGTGAGGGGGGCTCGGTTCACATACAGGACATATACTGGTTTGGGTCCTCATGATGTGAAGGTTAAAATTGAATCGGATGATGGGGCGGTCCAAGTCTCAAGCAGCCTGGGATATGCTGCCACATACATGGATAGCACGTATTACTTGAATGGTCCGATATACCCGGTTGATGATGATCCTGAAGTCTACATCAATTGCACTGAACTTGCATCAAATGAGATTTTGCTCGCAATAGATGGTGATGTAACTACCGTCGAACATAGTGCTAATTCCGTGGATGGGTCCGGATGGATCACGGGCACATATGGTGAATATTTCGTGGATCTCCTCTATGAGGAAATTCCCGAGATTTCCGTGGGCACGGCTGAAACTGGCACGTTCAACGACACCGACAACGTGGATGCATTTGCCATTTATTTATCGTCGGGCTTCACTTACGAGTTCGAGCTCACGCGCACTTCTGGCACGGGTGATTTCGACATGCGGTTATGTTCCTATGACGGCTTAACTGACACGTCACTGCGGAGCACGTCAGGCAGCTCCTTTCCTAAAATATTCCAATACACACCTTCAAGCCCAGCAGGAAGATTGCTCTTGATAGATGCGGACTCCTTCAGCGATACTGGTAGCTATCAAGTGAATGTAACCAACTTGGGCACTTCTAACTCTCCACCCGATGTTCCCATCGTGAATGGCCCATTAGATGAAGCAACCATCTACACTGATCACGTGCTCTTGAATGTAACAGTCACTGATCCAGATGATGATGACCTGACAGTTTGGTTCAGGGAGGAAGATGGCAGCCCATCCACCTTGGACATCCAATTGAATGTTCCCAGTGGAAGCACGGTCACCTACAACTATTCTGGCTTAAGTTACGGGTTTTACGATTGGAGTGTAACGGCATATGATGACATGAACGGAACAAGCTCGGGAGAGATGGAATTCCACGTGAACGACGAGGAAAACAACACGCCGCCAACCGTGGATACTCCCACTCCTGCGAATGAAAGCACACCCATGGGACCCAATGTCACGCTTGAAGTATACGTGTATGATCTTAACCATGATGCACTCACCATAGAATTTTTCAATGCGTCTGATGACATGTTAATTGGAACTGCTTCTAAACCACAAGGTTCAGGAAGTTTCGTGCAGGCATCATGGGACGGGATTGGAATCGGGCAAGAATGCTCCTGGTACGTGAATGTGTCTGACCCGTTCAACACGACCACGTCTCCTTTGTGGTCTTTCACCACGGAATCGGGAATGGGAAACCAACCCCCCGATGCACCCTTGATTAGTTACCCTCTCAATGGTTCCACGGTAGCCCCACCAAACGTGACTCTCGAAGTATACGTGGAGGATTCAGAAAGTGATCCATTGCTCATCGAATTTTTCAATGCATCTGATGGCTCGCTGATAGGTACACACACGAACCCATCCGGATGGGGTTTTACCGCTACATCATGGGACGGGATTGGAATCGGGCAAGAATGCTCCTGGTATGTTAACGTGTCCGACCCGTTCAACACGACCACGTCTCCTGTATGGTCTTTCACCACGGAATCGGGCGGAGATAACACGCCGCCATCGGAACCTTTATTGAATGACCCCTTGGATGGATTCCAAACGCAGGGACCCGACGTGCTATTGAACGTGTGGGTGAATGATGCGGATGGGGACGCATTGAGCGTCCATTTCTACAATGCTTCAGATAATACCTTGATCGGTACCGCGAACGAGCCAGATGGAACCGGAAACGTAAATATAACATGGAGCGGGCTTCCCCTGGGGGACATGCAATCGTGGTATGTTACCGTGAGTGATCCATTTGCCTCGACTAACTCAACCACTTGGTCCTTCACGCCGGTATCGGGTTCGGGGAATTCGCCCCCAATTTCACCGTTATTGTGGGATCCAAATGATGGTAGCATTATCGCTGGTCCTGATGTGCTGCTTGATATATGGATCTATGACCTCGATGGGGATACATTGCTCGTGGAATTCTACGATGCTTCCGACGATACATTGATTGGAACGGCTTTTGATGAGGACAATGACGAATACGTGAATTTCACGTGGAGCGAGCTGGAAGGTGGAATCACTTACAGCTGGTATGCTATTGTAAGGGATGGTATCGATTCCACGGTATCCGATACATGGTCATTCACCTTGGAAGGTGGCGGGGGTAATGGACCGGGAGTTGGGAACCTGATGGTCTATATAATCATCGGAGCCGTGGGAGGGGGTGTTGCACTCGCTGGCACCGTGATCGTGAAGAAGAAAAACGCTAGTGCAGGTCCAAGCAGGAAAAAGTCAACCACTAAAGTAAAAAAAGGACCTTCCCGCCACAAAACCCTCGGGCGTCCTGAAAAAGAGTCGGGGGAATCAGTAGTCGATCTACAAGCCCCACCAGGCACCGGGAGCATCATCATGATCTGCACTTCATGTGGCAAGCAAGTCCGCACCGCGTCGCCCGGCGAACCAGGTGTTGCAACCTGCGACACGTGCAATGTTCCATTTGCCCGCATCATCGAATGCCCGGGATGTTCCAAGCAATTATACATCAGCAAGGAGTTCTTGCAGCAACACGGTGGGAGTACCATCGCGTGCTCGAAATGCAAATCGTCATTCTTGTTGAAAAACGGGTGACAGTGACCCGATTAGAACTCTACTGCATCTTTTCTTTTTTTCTAGTGCGACGGAGGTAACTCCTGTCGTGAAATCTTATTATATTAAGTCACCCTTCCAGGGCAGGCAAGAACAAGGGCGTTGCCCTATTCCGCTACGCCGACGATCTAGTCGTGCTGGCACCTTTCAAAGATGTTCTCGAGAATCACGTGATCCCGTCCATCAAAGCATTCCTTTCCAAGACGGGGCTGGACCTGAACGAGGCGAAAAACCGAGTGGCGAACGTCTCGGACGGTTTCGACTTCCTGGGATTCCATTTCCGGGGATTCCATCGCAAGAACGGCGCTATCAAGACCTTCCTATACCAATCTCGCCGCGATGCAGTGTGTTAAGCAATCTTGCCTGTGCCTTGATGGTTCCATGAACCAAAGGGGTTCGCAAGTAACCAGGGCGTGAGAAACACAAGACTTGATAACCTGTATCGGCAATATCGGCGATTAATTTACCTTGGTCGTACCAGCCCGGTCCACCATGGCACACTACCATCGTGGGACCCGTTCCTTTAACCCAGTATTCCACGGTTCCCATTGACGTCTCCATCAAGATGTCTTCTTGAACCAACCGTTCCATTTTCTTGGAACCTCATATCCTGAATGCAACCATGATGGTGGTGAGCATAATGGCATTTGATACAAGGATCACGAATAGAATATTTCCAAGGCGTGGCATTTCATGCTTCTCCCGTTCATTTCTCTCCAAGGAAAAACAAGCCCGCGAAGAGAATGTAGAGGTTGATACTGATCCAAACCATCGATATTAAAGCACGTTCCACTGTTGCAGGGGATCCCAAGGCAGTCACGATGAGATCGACAAGTGTATAGAAATCGTAGGGGGAAATCATGGCGAAGGCAAGCATGGCTGCAAAAATGATGGCGAGAATTACCAATTCGATCCTACTCCATTCTTCACGCCGGCCGTGAATGAAATAGATCACCATTGCAGCAACAGGAAGAAAAACCAATCCCATGCCTATTTCAGGTGGAATGGCATCCATGAATCCAAGATCGTGAATCAACTTGTAAATCAACTCGAAAGCAACGTTTCCCATCCAAAGCATCGTAGCCAAGGAGAGAAATTTCTCCCCTTCACTGGAGAAACTCACCAAGATCAGGATCAAGGCGAGCAGGTGTAATCCTGCCACGCCATAAAACAGCACATCAGCCGCGGGGCCCCATATCTCGGTTGGCACGAAAAATCTCAAGATGGTGATGGTAATACTTCTAACAGCCACGAGGATGAATGTGCCAACAAGCAGGAACCCGCCCACCCGCTGCCAAGGACTTGTCGATAACTCGGTCATCGTTTCACCATTAACTTTCAGGCTTACCTTTTCAAGCTTTTTGATGAAACTGGAAGATGTACATTTCCTTGATGCAGCTTGGTTCTGTAGATGGGTAATTTTTTCAAAGATTATTAGCAACGAGATATTTTTTAACTTGATAATGCAC
>WJJB01000007.1 GCA_014729935.1 Candidatus Bathyarchaeota archaeon
CGTTGCCAGCACCGCACGCTGGGGTAGCCAATGGCGGTCATCACGGCATCTGGTTTTTGCGCTATCACGTCACACGTCCCAGATTCACTCTCTGGAGCTTACATGTCGCACTCCAAGTTCGTCCAGTTTATAGCTATCTGTTAGTACATGGTGAGCAGTTTGAATACAAGGTTCAATCCCGCGTTGATGCCACGGGAAAGCGATGTTCCATTCCCGTGCTCTTGCCAAGGATGAAATTGAAAGATTTGGACGGGGGGGGCATCTTGATGTTTCTACATGATGACCGGGAAGCACGAAATGATATCCCTAGCCCGCTGTTCAAGACAGAGGGCAAGTTACTTAAGGAGACCACGGAAGGACGGGGGATCCAAACTAACCGGACGCCAATCTTAAAACCTTGCACATGTTGCTTTCCATGTTGAAACTCTCATGAACCGTGAACCCGGGGAATCATCTCCAAATGTAAGTGGTAAAAGAAATCCAGAAGAACCTGCACAGCTTGGTGGTACTATTGAAGTTGATGAATGGAATAGGATAGGCTTCCACCGTCCGCTTGGTGGGTTTTGGTTCAATTACATGCTCGTTCTCGGCACGTCCGTGTTTGCCATCCTGTTCATGTTTTGGCTGATACCCAATTTCATCTTGCCTTTTCCAGAAGCCATCGGGTTCCAAGATATCATCAAGAACCTATTTGCCATTTACTTCATGTTGGCTGATGTGGGCGTTGGACGAGCCATCCAGAGATTCGTGGCAGAGCATAATATCAAGAATCCCTTGAAGGCATTGCAATACTTGCAATTTTTCATATGGTTCCAAATGTTCACCGGATTGATCCAAGTTACGATTATCTCTATTTGGGGAATTGGATTCGTTCGCAGGATGGATCTAGCATATGCAACATGGTTCATCATTATTTACAGCACGATCCAATATCCAGGCATGCTGGGTGTGTTTCACGGCACGCTCACGGGGTTTCAACGCTTCGACAAGGCCAATACCATCTCCTTCCTTCAAGGCGTCTTCTTGGAAAACACGACACGGGTAGTACTCATCCTTCTCGGCAGGTGGCTTGGTAGGATGAATCCTGGCATGGGTGAATTGATGGGAGCAACCATTGGAAGCATCATCGGTGCCTACTTGGATGACTTCATCGCCGCGTTCATCTCGGCAATCTGGATCAAGCCGATCTTGGCAGAGATCAACCCAGAATGGCGCATAAGGGATATGTTTGGCGTGAAATTTGACAAGGCATTGGTGAAGGAATGCACGTGGTTCGGCATCAAGGCAATCTTGCCATCCACCTTCCACCAGGCGAATAACTTCTTCCAAATGATCCTGCTCATCAATTTCCTGCCGAATTACGGGTTCATATGGGGATTGTTCTCTTTGGCGGAGCAAATCTCGGGAGTTGTTGGGCTCTTTCAATTTAAAATGGCAGCAACCATATCGGAGGCGTACAACAACGGGAAAAAAGCCCTGGTGCGTGACTACCAAGCAAGGGCTTACCGCTGGATCGGTCTCTCGCAGGGGTTCCTCGTTGTCATCATCCTTCTTGCTGCCCCGCTTCTTGGGATCATCGCCGGGGCACAATTCGTGCTAGCCAGCCCCATGATACAAGTCATGGTCGTTGGCAGGATTGCCGAGGGGCCTGGTTCGGTCAATGCTGACATTTTCATGGGGTGCGATAAGCCGGAATATTACTTGGTCACCAATGCCTTGGAAGCGATTGCGCGGGCATTCACCTTGTATTTCCTGCTAGCATGGTTTAACGCGGGATGGATTGCCCTGGCCATGGGTCGCATCCTTGGATGGTGGGCAAGATGGATTGCTGGCATATTCCTGATGCGCAAGCTATTCAAACCCAGCGTGAACTGGTGGCAAACTTACATCGCTCCTTTATTATCTGCTTTGGTCGAGTATCTCGTGCTCTGGTCATTTCTCACATTTGCATATCCCCCCATAACAGACGCCATCGGAACAATTCCCGCCGCAATCATCATCGTTATCTTATCCATTTTCGTCCTGCCTTTCTTCCTGTATTTCCCCGTGTATGCGTTCCTTGGTGGATGGGATGATGCAACACTAGAAATATTCCGGCACGCCGTTGGCATATCTGGGCCATCCAAGCCATTCGTGGGATTCATCTACAGGGTCACGAAAAAGATATCAAGAATAACACCGTTGCATGGGCGCTTTCCCATCGATAATGAAGAAGCTAACCGTGAAATCGCGGAGCTCATGGAGATCCGGCTTAAAAACCGCGCGGGTAATACTTTTTAGATTCACCGCCAATGAAGTTAGCATGCGTGAACGAATGCGAAGGAAGATGGAACAGCAATTGCATGGGACCATTCTCATCATGTCCCTCGGGTGCATCGCTGGTTGCGCGTTTACCGGCACCTGGATTGCAGTCCATTACGGGTGGGAATTCATATATTTTCTTGAAGACTCATTGTATATCGGAACGGAGGGGTATGCTGGATACATCATCGGCGGCATTATCATGCTATTCACCTTCTTGGGAATCGGTATTTCCCTGTCCGTGAAGCGCGTCATCAGGCATTTCAAGGGAAACACCTTCAAGACACCCGGTAAATCCCTCGCAAGTGGGATCTTGCTCCTGCTTGCCTTCACCGCGCTCGTGATCTCATTCCCGCAATTGAAAAAGACCACGGATCAATACAAGAAGGTGAATAGGGATCAAGTCACGATGATTGCACGGGGACATCCCTGCATGGCACTCTCATGGTCCAAGTCTTTCCTGGAAGAATACCCGGGGGACTTGGAAGCACAATTTGTTCAAGTGGTAGCATATGCAAAAAAGGGGCAGGCAGGGAAAGCATGGGACGCGTGCATGGGTGCATTGAATGATGGATTACCCTTCGAGCGGTTCCTCGCCGGACCGCGCTCTTTGCTTCAACCATTATACGCCCATGAACAATTCCTGCAAGAAATGAACACGAGGGATATTAAAATTATCCATGGCCCCATCGTCGGGGCGGTGACACATTTCTCGGTGATCGTGTGGGTGAGAACGGCAACTGCAGCCCAAG
>WJJB01000052.1 GCA_014729935.1 Candidatus Bathyarchaeota archaeon
GTAAAATCCACATCACTGTAATGCTGGGTATCATTCAATGTTTCATTCATTTCGAATTCTCCACAATTCTAATAGTACAAGGTAAGAAAACACGTGATTGAAAATAACTGTTTCGCATTCCTTCGATCTATGGATTCTCTATGGTAGATCGGTAGGTGTTGATTCTCTCGAGCATGTCCTCCTGTTCGAAAATTCGAGCGAATCGTTCTATCGCATCCAGCCCATGCAATATGGAATTCAGGAAATCGTGGATATCTCCCGCATACATGCGGATTTCATATTTATCTCGCAGGTAATACGAGATATTCTTTGGTTTCATCTTGCGTTTCCGCCTGAGCTCCAAGATGATCCTGCCAAGCATCTTCATGCCGCAATTGCAATATGGTTTCTCTTCGCATTCACAGGTGAAGATATCCATCGCCCACCGTGCCAAGATTTCCAAGGCACGTTTGCTGAGTTTCTTCCGCTTGTATGATGCTGCAGCTCCTGTAGCGGTTTCCAAGCTCATGAGATCCAGCACGTGGCTACTAAAGAACCGTGATGATGCTCTCACGCCCCCATGTTTCCTGCGGGTGAGATCCGCGATGATGGAATTGGTCAAGTACACGTTCTTGAGGGGATTCATAGTGGATGCAATATCGAGAATGGTTTCCTCGTAATTTCTCACCAATTTCTTGAGTTTCATCCCGTCCTTGACATCAAGGAAAGATTCACAAGTTGCTCGACCAATTGGTAGGATTGCAATATATTCACCACCATTCTTGACGGATATCAACTTGTTATCGTGCAAGTAATTGAGAAGCTTGATGGTGGAAGTGGTCTTTCCCAACATATGCAAGTGGAAGCGTTCTATGGCTTGCAGGTTGGTCTTGCCTTTCATGGCGATGAATGCCAGCACCTCGCTCGCATTCTTGTCAATATCGAACGGAGGTGATGTTTCCTGCATCTCTCCCGTGAGAAGCTTGAGAGCCACCTTGTCTTCCTCAAGTGCTTGGCTTCCATGGTACGACTTGCCGGGCTCGACAAGGATATACACCTTTCCCATGTCATGCTTGTTGAACCGTCCTGCCCTCCCGAGCATCTGGTTGAACTCCGCAACGGTAAGCCAGTCGATCCCCATGGTTAACGAGAAAAAGATCACTTGGCTCGCAGGCAAGTCCACTCCCGCACCCAAGGCTGCCGTGGTGACCACCGCTCCAATATCTTGCTTCACGAAACGTCGTTCCACCCCTAGACGCTGGTCATAGGTGAGCCCAGAATGATAAGCGTTCACCGAAACGTGATCTAATTTCAGGTACCTCGCCAGCTCATGGACAGACCGCCGGGAATGGGTGAAAACGATGGATTGCCCCTTGAACCCGAAGCTGCTCCTGTTCTTGAATTCTTTCTTCACGAGGTATGACATGAGCTTCAGCTTCTCCGACTCGTTGAGGCATGGAATGAGGTGCCGTTCGAGCGGGACGGGTCTCTCGAAAAAATCCACGAGTTTCGCGTCCAAGTTTCGCGCTAATTTACTTGGATTAGCAACGGTAGCACTGAGATAAATGAACTGGGCATCCGGATGTAGCATCTTCAATCGAGCCATGAATCCATCCAGTCTAGTGCCCCGATCCTCGTCACGAAACATTTGTATCTCGTCAATGACGACCGTGGTAAGGCGCGGTAGGAGCCTCGCTTTTCCCGCGCGTAACAGGTAATCTACACCTTCGTAGGTTCCAACGATGACCTGCGCACCGCGAATCCCAGAACCACCCGATGCATCCAAGTTTTCTGATTTTTCGATCCTGCTTCTTCCCACCCTGATGCTAACCTTGAATCCTAGTTTGCCATATTTTTCCTTGAATTCGGAGTATTTTTGATTTGCCAAGGCAACCAAGGGAACCACGAATAGGAATGCGCCTGTTCCATTTTCGAGCAACGCATTGATGCCCGCGATCTCGCCAATTAGTGTCTTCCCGCTGCTGGTGGAAGATGCGATTAGCAGGTTTTTACCTTCAAGCAAGCCAGCGTGAACTGCTTTGACTTGCACGGGAAGCAATTGCCGAATCCCGTTACTTTTCAAGTTCTTGACCAGCTTGGGATGCGCCTTGAGCTCGTGAACGGGCATAGGTTCATAGGGTTCCGTGATCAAGTCTTGCACGTCAAATAGCGAGAAATCTGCATCCTCGATGGGATTCCACTTCGGATCAAACGTGCGTTCTATCCGATCGATGTCCCGGAATTTCTTGAACTTGCTAATGAGAATTTCCCTCAACCCGGCAGTTACCTTGACACCCCTGATATCCAAGCGCTTCAGAAGCACGTTCCACGCGCAACCCTCGCAAAGAAACTTATGCACGCCCGTATCCAGCGGTATCTGGTTCTCATCTGTTAGGAAGATGTACCTGCCATTTTGCTTCCTGCAATGATAGCAAAAGGTGGCACGGTAAATCTTGTTCAACTGTAAATCCTTATACATGGCACGGATGTCATCCAAGTTACGATCTGGCACATCTTCAGGAACGATGGTGAATCCTGCGCCCTTTAGTATTTTCTTCAACAACCGCTGGTCCCTGAATTTCTTCACGTGCTTACCCGACGGGGGATCCCAGATGCGATAGGGCCTGAACATGGGGTCCCGATCTTCCTGATTATCTTGGTCGAATTGTCCTTGATCGGAAAACTGGCACATGTATATCCTTTCAGGCTTCTGGGATAGCTTCCTGTTTCCACTTTCACTTTCTTCAAGTTGATAGATTAGCAGGACGCAATCTATGATATCTTGGTTATATTCCACGATATCAAGCACGATGTAATAAGGATCGGGGAGCTCCATGGACCTATCGCATTATTGATTTTCGTCAGCTAGGCTTAAGGCGTGGCTGGTGATAACCTTTCGTGTTTACTAGCATGAGCGCGTGTGTTTGCCATTACAAGTAAGAAAACAACCACAATCGCTTCCCGTATACATATCCAACCGCAAGGAGTGCAGGGATTGCCACGACTGCAGAAATTATCATGTCCGGGATATCCCCCGTAGATATCATGAATAATGCAAACAACACGATCAATCCGTTTCCCACATAGTATGCAAGCCTGAACCATTCATGCTCCGGCGTGTTCAAAACATTCTCCTTGTATCCAGGAGCTACTTTTTCCTGTGGGGGTTCTGAAGGATTGATTGGCCTGAGCAGGTTAATTGCAAGGGTAATGACCAAGAGCATGAAGGTGAATAAAAGCATGTAAAACCTGTTGAACTGGATTGTCACCACGAGAATGTTAAGCACGATGTGATAGACAATCGGCGCGATGAGGTTCTTGAAAGTATCCCTGAGAAGCGACAGGATGAATCCATTCAATACGAAGATCAAGCCGTTGAAAAGGATCGATAGTCCCATGAACGGGAGCTCTCCCGCGTAAAGCGTATCCACGTATTCAAAGAAAATGCGGGGCAAGTGAATTCCAGCAAATAATAACCCGTTCAGGGCGTGAACCAGTGCCAAGCTCCCCTTCCGCCCATATTTCATGAGCATGTATTTCCAGTAAATACCCCTGAAAACAACCTCCTCGAAAATACTTGTGGGAATAGTTCCGATGAAGAACAGGGACCAAGCTAATGGGTTTATCATGAGGTTCCCAAC
>WJJB01000053.1 GCA_014729935.1 Candidatus Bathyarchaeota archaeon
GATGATGTAATATGTCTTCTTATCTTTCAGTATCTTCTTTATATCCATGAGTATCAAACATGCCTTGAATTGTATCACGAACGTGATTGATGTTATTAGAATGGTAGTAGATATGAATATTTTCGAATTTCACGGTATTGATGGAATGCATGAATCCCGCGTGCACGACTTTCACAATTTCAATGGTTGGAAGGCAAGTTCTGCATGGAATGGGCGTTTCTTGATGCACATGAACGCGAGGAAAACACCATCACGGGAAGACCAGTTAAACTTGGCAAGGTCCTTCCATTTCCAGTACCACTTCCCATAAGGACCATGGTTGATGTTCTATTAGGATATGAAAAAATATTTCCGATGTTTCCTGGGGCGAAACGTGGAGAAGTACCTATGGCGCTTCTGGTTTAATTCCTCTTTCCATTCATCTTCTATTTCTTCCCTATCCATTCGCTCGAGTTGCGCGGTGCGGCGCATCTTGCGAATGGTGCCCGGATGTCTCATGTACGAGCGAAGACGTCTATGGCACAGGATCGCCTGGGCCATCGAGCGGAATGATTTTTGGATGAAACGATTGAGTTTCTCCCAAACGAAAGGTGACGTGGAGCTCTTGTACATGCTCCACGATAAGTACAATGACCTCGTGGATGCCGATGGAACCACGGACGGCAAGCTGAAGCGAATCGCGGGAGACTTGGAAACCAATGATGGGAAAACCTAGGTGATATAACAACATGAAGGAACGAAAAAGAAAGCAAGGGTTCGATGCTAGTGCAATCAAGAACCAGGTAATCGATGAATTGAAGAGTCTTGGAACCGGTGGAGAAGAAGGTATCATCAAAGGACTCAACAAGATAAGGGCGCAGTTGGCTCGATTGAGCCCCCTCGATGACCCGGTGGACTTAGTCACGTGGGTTCCTCTCGACCAGGTACGCGCCAATGCCTACAATCCAAACATCGTGGCGCCCCCTGAGATGGAATTGCTGTACCAATCCATCAAGATCGACGGGTACACCCAACCCATCGTCTGCTATCGTATGAAAGACGGCACCTACGAGGTCGTTGACGGGTTTCATCGCAATCGAATTGCAAAGGAACGAAAGGACATAAAGGAACGCGTTCGGGGACGCCTTCCCGTGGTGATCATTGATAAACCCCTTGAAGAACGCATGGCCAGCACGATCCGGCACAATCGTGCCAGGGGAACACATCAGATCCGACCCATGTCCGAATTGGTGATGGAGCTGGCGCACATGGGCTGGGATGACAAGGAGATCGGGGAACAGCTCGGCATGGAACTAGACGAGGTGCTGCGCCTGAAGCAGATCTCTGGGCTCAAGAAAGCATACAAGGATCATGTCTTTTCAAAATCATGGGAGGAGTTCGAGCGAAGGCATTACAAGTCTATAGTTGAGGGGGAAGAAAGGGCCGAGAAATTGGAAAAAACTAGGAAAGGCGAGAGTAAAGGCAATTGATTCCAAGAAGAAATCTCGCCAATCCCCCAGTCCAAGCTCCAGTGCAGAGCCATCCGCGATTCATCCCACGGCTGGCAAAACCGCTTGGGATCCCAACTTTTCAACCACCCTCCATTCATTTCACGCTCATCTCACTTAACTGATTTTCATTTCCATGGAAATTGATATTAGGGAAAAAATGCGCTAATCTACCAAGAATTTTTGCAGGAAGAGATGGTCTAGTCTCCACGATCCACGCGCGATCTTGGAAATACCTACCCAAAATGCATCCCGGCGCATAAATGCCCGGTGCAGTGCACGTGCGTGATGCCGGCGGCGTACCCTGCCATCATGATGCCGTGGCTCGCCTTAGCGTGCTGCTGCCGCGCGAAGACCATCCCGGCACCCCAACGGGTACCAAGACTACCTCGCGAATTTCAAATGTAATAATGGGAGCGGGGGAAGCTTGCGCTTCCCCAAGCCCCCGGCGCCCCTTGGGGGCGCCTGGTTCAGGAGGTGATCCAGCCGCAGCTTCAGCTACGGCTACCTTGTTACGACTTCTTCCTACTTGCAACCCCAAGGATCGACATGCCCCAGTATTGGAGCTCGCCTCTCCCCGGAATCACTCGCATGAAGCGACGGGCGGTGTGTGCAAGGAATAGAGACACATTCGCCGCATGATGATGACATGCGACTACTAGGGATTCCAAGTTCATGAGGGCGAGTTGCAGCCCACAATCCCAACTGAGACAGGCTTTCGAGATTAGCGTCGTCTCTCGACGTAGCAGCCCATTGTACCTGCCTTTGCAGCCCGCGTGTGGCCCAGGTGGATTCGGAGCATACTGACCTACCGTGGCCCGTTCTTTCATCCGCTTTAGCAGCGGCAATCCCGCTAATGTGCCCGGAGCGTCATAACGCCAACGGTTGCAATTAGCGGCACGGGTTTCGTTCGTTGCTTGACTTAACAAGACACCTCGCGGCACGAACTGGCGATGGCCATGCACTACCTCTTAGCCAGTCAGGAAAGATCGTCAGTCTGTCCTTCATTCAGCTATCGCCCCTGGTAAGTTTCCCGGCGTTGAGTCCAATTAAACCGCAGGCTTCACCCCTTGTGGTATTCCCCCGTCAATTCCTTTAAGTTTCAACCTTGCGATCGTACTTCCCAAGCGGCCCGTTTAACGCTTTCGCTGCAGCACGGCGCTAGCTCTTGGCTAGTGCCACACTTAACGGGCATCGTTTACAGCCTGGACTACCGGGGTATCTAATCCCGTTCGCTACCCAGGCTTTCACCCATGACGGTCGGACGCGTTCTAGCAGCGCGCTTTCGCCACCGGTGGTCCCCATGGGATTATCGCATTTCACCGCTACCCCATGGGTACCCGCTGCCTCTCCCGCTCCCAAGCCTTGTAGTATCCCCAGCCTGCCACGGGTTGAGCACGTGGATTTAACCGGGGACTTGCGAGGCCCGCTACGGGTGCTTTAAGCTCAATAAAAGTCCTGAACACTTGAAGAGCTGGTTTTACCGCGGCGGCTGGCACCAGCCTTGCCCTCTCCTTTCTTGCGAGACGTTGTAGATCTCGCCACAGCCGTCTTTTTTAGAGTCGGCACTCGGAGTGGCCCCATCCCGCTTCCGCGGATTGTGGAGTTTTCTCGCCTGCTGCACCCCGTAGGGCTTAGGCCATTGTTTCAGTGCCTATCTCCCGGCTCCCACTTACATGGCCGGTACCGATCAAAGCCACGGTGGGCCGTTACCCCGCCGTCTAGCATGATCGGCCGCGGAGTCATCCTGTGGCGGTTGCACGGTTAGGCGTGTTCCTTTCAGCGAGGCACCATTCCAGGCCACCTCGTATATCCCCCATTATTCCCAGTTTCCCGGGGGTATTGGGGACCACAGGGCAGATTCTCCACGTGTTACTGAGCCGTATGCCAAGATCGACCATTTTCGATCTTTCAACTTGCATGGCTTAGTACCACTCCGATAGCATTCAGGTCTGGCAGGATCAACCAGAGTTATCTCGCGTGGTCAGGCATGGTTCGTTTTCGATTCAAAGTCTAAAACGATGTAGTTTCAAGCTTGGACCGAGCCATTTCACGCGTGAGAAGCACCGCCGGGGGCAAGCATTGATCCCGCGACGCTTCCATTTACCAGCACCACCACCATCAAGTTCCCATGGCCTCGTTGCGTCACTGCTTCACCGTCTAAGGGTGTCATGTGCCACGAACCGAGCACCTGGAAAATCAGGTAGATGACGAGTGGTGCACAATTTCCTCCATCCTGCGAGCACGATTACGATGTTCACGCGTTGGTGCGTGTATTAATCAATTCAAGGTCAAAACATGCTGGAATCCAGGTACGGGGAACACGCTCGTGATGATCTATCATGAGAGTAGTGTTCATTTCGTGACGTGCTGTATTGCCTGGTGATGGCTGTCTGTCTCCGCTTCGTTGTTGCATTGCCCTGTCGTCGGTCATTCACGCCATTGTGGCGTGTCCCATGGGCAGGTAACCCCTCTCGCCAGTGGCAAGATAGGTAACCTTGCGTGTCGTCGTTGGTTCATGTCGTGTTGTTGTACCGTGGTACAAGTCTTCACGACCAGCCTTCGCCCGGCCAAGCTAGCACGGGTGAGCTCTTGCATCATGTGGTGGGTATACATTGCCAAGGTTGGCGGTATTGCTGCCAGCACCGAGCGGATCCACGTTGTCGCGCTTGCGACATGTGATATCGCGCTCAATCGTGCCTGCACCAGATTGCATTGCGTCCTGGTATGCATGTTTCGTGTATTACGAGTTTTCGTTCTTGCTATCGCTTATTTCCAAGATCGCGCATGACAAATGGAGCCAATGCAGTTAGGAAGGAGAAAAATCCGGGGTAACTCATCTTAACCGATCAATGATTAACCATTGATTCGGCCAATGGGTGATCCGAACCTGTTCAGTGCCGGCACGTGGTGGCGTCATCCCGTTACCCTGCAAGCGTGCTAGGGGAACCCGTGAATCGAAATACATCGACCATGGACCCTTGAAAGCACTTTGCTTCGGGTAACGGACCACTGAAGCCCCGGCCGATCGTGTCCGCGATCCCTGCAAAATCAATTGCCGGCATGCGGGTGAAGCGTGTCGGGGCCGTCCGGCGGCCCGGAACTCCTTGCTAGGTTTTCCATTCCGGCCATGCGTTTTCACACGGTTCCAAGTGTGACCCGCGAAATTTTCGAGTTGAATGGGACTATCATGTTTCAAGTCACCGATTCTCGCACGTTTCACGGGACACGGTCTCGAGTGCCGGTGCGGTTGGACTCGACATTCCTTCAACGCATGAGCCATTCTGGCATTGCTCGGGAGTGTAACGTTTGTCCGCACCGCGTGGTGGCAAGACCGGGGTGCATCCGTCGACCCTTGCCGGGTCGACCGGTGCAAGTTATACAAGCAACTCGCTAATTTAAGTATTGCCGGGGTCCCCTTAAGTTCATTCGCAAGTCTTCATGCA
Source organism: Candidatus Bathyarchaeota archaeon (assembly GCA_014729935.1). GTDB lineage: Archaea > Asgardarchaeota > Lokiarchaeia > Sigyniarchaeales > Sigyniarchaeaceae > WJJB01. The sequence continues at coordinate 4,934 of WJJB01000053.1, forward strand.
ATCAAGAATCCAATGGTAGATGAGGTAGGATCTCATGGTATGCTTGGACTTGAACAGTGAGTGTACCACCATTTTCTTGGAAGAACGGGTGTGGACGGTATTGATGTCGCATCAGGCTTGCTGGAAAGCGCTGCTATTGGGTTGCTTGAGCAAAAAACTCGTTGAATATAAATGCATTGCCATGCTACCGGAAGTATTGTTCTCGTTCTTCCAGCCAGCATTTCCAGATCCATCGTTTGCAGCCCAGCATCTTGAAAAATTAATCCGCTGTTACTGCTTTCGAGTAGATGAGTATCGTCACGGCTTGTTTGACGAAAACTGATAATCTTGGATGCACATTCATTAAAAAATAGGCGGATACAATCGAATAACTGAACTGGCGAAATTCATCCAGCAGCTGAACTGAAAGGACTGGTTTTCTTTTGCAAAAAAGGATAAATGCACGCGAGATTTTTCCAATATAATGGCGGTTGGCATGTAGCGGGATAGTGTGGTACATGACAACAAGGAAACCCCGCGGTCAAGAATGGTGCATAAGAATGGCTAAAGTATTGTACCTTGTACTTCACGAATTCCCCAAGCTGTCAGAAACATTTATCTTGCGAGAAATTGTCGAGCTCCACGAACATGGACATGATGTACGAGTGATTGCTCTCCATGAATCTAAATTATCTATGCATCATGAGGAATTCAATCGCCTTCCCCGGGAAAGCGTGATCTACCTTTTCGGGAAGAATGCATCAATTTCCAAGATGAAACAGGCAACGCATTTTATTTCATGGTTTTTTAGATCCAGGGGAGGCATCTCCTTGAAAAAAATAACCCGAACGATATTAACCCCCCGGTTTCTAGGCATACCTTCTAATCCTGCGCGCAAGATATACGATTTAATGGTATTATCTAAACTGATTAACGCTTTCATTTTATTGAAGAGAATGGGATTCATTCCAAATCGTATCCATGCACATTTTCTTGGTACCTCATCTAAATTTGCATACTACTTGGAACCAGCTTTTAACGTGCCATACTCATTAACCGTTCACGCCGTGGATATATTCACATTACCCGGTAATTCCATTTCCCGTAGGATGATATTTCAAGAAAGAAAGCATATCTTGGAGAATGCAAAGGAGATAATCGCTATATCTAATTACAATAAACGGTTTCTCCGGCAACATTACGACATCGATCCTGGTAAAATACGGATAGTGCATTGTGGGATTAAACCACTTGACTTTTCCATGAAACGGGAGCATGAACCTATCCACCCACGGGAGAGAGGAGCGAGAACCAAGAAAGAAAGCAGAAGGTCCATCAATATCCTATCAGTTGGCCGTTTGATCGAGAAGAAAGGGCATTTGCTATCCATCGAAGCCATGAAAACTATCTGCAACCAGTATCCTTCTCTTGATATTCACTTCGATATCGTTGGTGATGGTCCACAAAGAGAAAACGTCCTTTGGACAATCAAGAAGCATGAAATGGAGTTCATTACCGAGCTACACTCGAATATCACGGATCAACAATTGAATGAATTGCTCGCTAATGCTGATATATTCATTCTTGCATCAAAACGAGCTCCAGATGGGGATATGGATGGCATTCCGGTTAGCCTGATGGAAGCCATGGCATCTGGCGTGATCTGCATTTCAACTCGCATTTCTGGTATTCCCGAATTGATTAAAGATGGAGTGACTGGATTCTTGGCAATACCGGATGATGTAGGGAGCTTGGTCAACAAGATATCACAAGCGATCGAGGCTATCGATGAATGGTCCACAATCTGCCAAGCTGCACGCAACCATATCGAGCAGCATTTTAACATCGGTAAGGAAGCAATTAAGTTAGTGAATGGGTTTGAGAGAGATTAGTCCCGCAGGCATCTAACTTGATTCAACTTCTATCAGTTTCGCGAGAGAAAACCCTCCCCGTTAGTTAGGTGCGGGATGAATTTCGCATCTCCGTTCAGGAATTCGACGGTCTCCCTCCCTTTTCAAGAAATGGCTTCGATGGCTAGGGAAGCGCTCCTCAACCACGCCGTGAAGGTGCGCATATGGCTCAACGCGGCGCAAGAAGCGTTGCTTGCCAAGACGCTTGGCTGCAAGCGGTGGATATGGAATCCCTGGCTGGAAGATTAGACGGCGAGGGAATAGGAATCCTTCGAGGAGAACGAAATTTCACCATCATCACTACATCCACCGGGGGAACCGGGGAAATCACGCTCCTGGAGGTCCTGCAATGCGGGTCAACACGATCGCGGTGATCGATTAAGGGAGAATCCACACCATTAAGACACCCGTTAGTGGAAATTGGAACCAAAACAAGGAGAAAGTTAAGGATTTTGTAGTTCATTGAACTACCACGCCCTAACTAACTAAACGGGCGGTTTTCTCTCGCGAGACCGGATAAATCCTTCTATTGAAACTTCAGTTGTAAATCCAAGGAGAATCGTGCCATGCTTGAAAGCAAGGCTCGCTGTTCCCACTCATGCAAATCATATCTTTCTTCCATGACATCGAATACCCCAACTTCCTCATCGAGAACAAGTGAAAGGGCCGAATTATCAATAATTATTTTCTCCCCCTTGGTAATTTTCGCCAGGGGCTCTAGCATCTCTAGATCAAGTGTTTTTTGGAACCTGTCCCAGCTGTTTCCAAGATCGGAATTATCGCCTTCTATGATCAATACCAGGATAACCCCGTGAAGAAAAGATCCATCTTCATTCATGCCTTCGGGAATGGCATGCGTTTGGATATCATGTACCTGCGTCGTGCACGTTAGATGCGCGATCATGTCAAGAGCAGGCACATTTGAAGCTTTTATCTGCCTAACAAACCTATCCATGATAAAATGATGGATTGCAGCATTCAATACTGTCTCGCTGTATACAACCTCTTTTCGAATGAAAACAGGGAGCACCCCATGGGCATCATGAAAGCGATTAGCCCATTCGAGCATGCTACCTTCTTTCGCACGAGCTTTTTCAATGAAAACCAACCTCGTAGAAAAGGTGGTGCCCGAGAACGTGAAGGATTGACCAGTAGTAACCGCCACGGGTATTGCATATCAGGCAAACTAATAAAACTCTTGCCATCCTGTCCCTCCCGTGGTATCCTTGCAAGAACCTAACGTCATTTTTTCAGGGGAAACCTGTCCGGCATGTGGAAAACCAACATTATCCCAGATCTACATCGTCCACGTGGACAAGATCACTGGTGACGAAACTTTCCTTTTCACGACTAGTTGCTCAACATGTTACTTCAAGAAAGCCTCAATCCTCCCACTAATGGCAGGAAAGGAATCAGGAGCTACCAGGAATGTCCTTCACGTTGAGGAATTGGCTGATCTTGATTCGAAAATATATCGAGCACCTTCTGCGACCGTCGAGGTGCCGGAATTGGGAATGAAAGTGGAGCCATCGGGTGCTGGAGAAATATTCGTGACCAACGTGGAGGGCATGCTTTCCCGGTTCAAGGAACGGCTTGAATTCATCTTGAAAACGCATCAGGCAGAATTATCAGCCATGAAAAGAGCAGGGGAAACATTGGATGAAATTGACTCATGCTTGACCGGGAAAAAAAGCTTCCATGTAATCCTGGAAGATCCTGAGGGATTCAGTTACATCTTGCCAACGAGGAAGTCATCCTTGGAAAAAACGAGCATCACGACGGGGGAAACCACCGGAAAGGGCAGTGATGAGACAAATTCTTGATTCACCAGGATTTAATGCTTGGTTGGAATCACCCTTCAGTTTCACCTCAACGAGAAAGAAAAAATTTCGTGCGAGTGAAAAAAGAATGGATGCATACATCCCTATTTGAGAAAGAGATGTTCCTTCGTCTTGTGCTTTACAGCCACGATGGCATCCTTGATTTCCACGAGATCGGATGATAGATCAACTATTGATTTCTTGGAACCTTCAACAAGATCCACCGGCTTGATCTCCGTACCCTGTAGCGATGTGAGCTTGCCGAAATTACCCTCGAGAACGTATTGCATTGCATGGTATCCGTACCGCAGCCCGAGCACCCTGTCAAACACGTTCGGTGTCCCGGCACGCATGGTATGGCCAAGAATCACGCTCCGCACCTCGTAATTGGCGTCACATTTCTTGAAAAATGCCGATAGCTCCTCTTGCTTGATAAGCTCCTTGGTGATCTTGTCTGAAATTTTCAGCTTTGCAAGCAAGGGATTCCCGAACACATCTTTTGGTAACTTATCGATATCTTCTTGGGATATCACCGTGAAATCCCGTTCGATGGATTCCTTGGTGGGCACTGCTCCTTCCGAGCAGGCAATTATGTGGTACTTGTATCCAGCATTCGCACGGGCTTTTAGCACATCAAGCACGTCTTCCTTGAAATCAAATGGTTTCTCGGGAAGGAGAATGATATCGGCTCCCGCGGCGATCCCGCTATACACTGTTAACCAGCCAGCATCACGCCCCATGATTTCCACCACGAATATCCTCTGGTGGGAGTGAGCGGTGGTGGTGATGTTATCAAGAACATTGGTGGCAAGCTGGGCACTGGTGAAAAAACCAAAGGTATAATCGGTGCCAGCAAGATCATTGTCTATGGTCTTAGGACATGCACACACGTTGGCTCCAGCGTGCTTGTACATGGCTGCTGCCACTCCGCAGGTATCGTCGCCACCCACTGCGATAAGAGCATCTATCCCAAGTATTTCGAACTTGGAAGCCATATCCTCGCCAATCTCCCGTTCCCTCGCCTTTCTCTCATCAAGATCCTTTACCTTCGCAAGTGCCTTGAATGGATTACTGCGAGATGTGTAAATGATGGTACCGCCCTTTGTGTGAAGATCATCATGATCGGCAATCTCCAAGACCTCCGTGTACCGGTTGATAACTTCGGGGGTAAGATCCTCGTTCTTGTAGGTGAAGACTTCCCAACCCTTCTTGATGCCAATAACTTCCAAATCGTCTATACTCTCCTTGTATGCGCGCAATAAGGCGCCATAAATGACCGCGTTGAACCCGGGAGCATCACCGCCCCCGGTCAATATCCCAACTCGCATGTTGTATGTCGACTCGCTTCTTGTTTAGATGATCGCACTTCAAGGAACAAGAGGGTCTCGAGATGCCATAAGGAAAGTGGTAAAAAATTCCACATTTCAAACATCTATTAGCTAGTAGGGAATGCGGAAATAAAACACCGGCGGAAGCAGGGGAAGATGGTATAACACGATGAACGATATGACGAATAGCAAGGTGAATAGAAGAACGAACCAATCTCTTTTTCGCATGGAAATCTCGAAATAATTTGTCCTGTGCTTGCTTGCACCAAATGCCTTGCTTTCCAATGCCTCTGCTACTGAAAATGCACGTTTGATGGACTGGATGATGAGAGGTATGATAATGGGCACCATGTTCTTCACGCGCTTTATGATGCCACCTGATTCAAGTTCCAAGCCTCGACTACGTTGTGCATCCATTATACTTTGCGCCTCCCTTGCCAAGGTAGGCATGAACCTGGTGGCGAGGGTTAACGTGAAAGTGAACGAAAAGGGAACCTTCATGGCAAGTAATGCCAGCGCCAAATCGTCAGGATGAACGGTCATGAAAAACACGGTAAACGCGGAAACTAGCAACAAAACGCGTAGGCTCATGGAGATAGCAAAATCCAAGGATGTTAGAAGCGTGTTTAGGACGAGAATGAAGCTCAAGATAAGCCATAATCCCTTCATGGACGCGAGCCAACGACGCGTGATCTTCCCAACTATCATGTAAGGTAAGAGAGTAAGCATGAAAAAGACCAAGGGCATGGGGCGTGAAAACGCCAAGGACATGATGGTATACATGATGGTGACTGCTAATTTCGTCCGTGGATCGAGGGAATGAACAGGGGTTTCCTTCTTCCTGAATTCGAACCCCTTCAACAAGTTGATCGACATGTGGGAGATTCACCGGATACGTTGCCTTATTTCCTTGAAAAACTCGGTGCGTGGCATGCGAATCAAGCCCTGCACGTTCCCATGCTTCATCCCATGAAACCACTTGAGCTCCAATTCTTGGGTGGGCACGAGATGTTCAACATCCAAGTGTTGCCTTGATTGGAACGCATCTTCGACGCTTCCATCAACAAGAACGTGGCCCTTCTCCATCACGATGACCCTATTTGCGAGCCTAGCAACGAAATCCACGTCATGTGATACAATAATAAGGGTTCGTCCGTTTTCTTGCAAGCGCCTGAACATGTTTTCCAAGTTGCGCTTCTGGGTACCATCTTGACCCTGCGTGGGCTCATCCATTACCAAAACTGGCTGCTTCATGCAAGCAAGTGAAGCCATGGCGACCCTTTTCCTTTCTCCACCGCTAAGAAGAAACGGGGATCGGTTTTTTAAATGAACGAGATTAAATTCCTTGAGGGTTTCATCAATGAGGGGTTCCAAGTCTTCTTCCCTTGTACCCCGATTTTTCAACGAAAAGGCTAACTCATCTCGAACTGTTGGGGAAAACAATTGATTATCCGGGTTTTGAAACACGAGACCAACGGTTTTTGATAACTCTGCAACACTTGCATCTCGGGTATTCTTGCCATTCACGATAACCTGTCCCGAGGTGGGCTTGATCAATCCATTCAAGCACTTCACCAATGTGGTCTTGCCCGCGCCGTTCTTGCCAACCAGCGCGAGAATGCACCCTTGCTCGATAATCATGCTCACGTTTTCCAACGCAAGGGGCCCATCTGGGTACTTGTAGGATACAGACCTGAATTCTATCATTCAATCCACCTTGGAATAATGATCTTCTAGCAATGCACATGCCCCCTTGATATCGAGTGGTAGATTTCCTTGATGCAATCCTTCATCAGCAAGAGTTTTAAATAGCTCCACGGTGGCAGGTAATTGCACGCCTAACTGGTGAAATTCCCTTTTTTTCACTACTTCATTGGTTTCATCGTGCATGATAATGCGACCTGCTTTCATGCATGCAACATGCGTTGAAAGGGCGAGAAATACTTCCATCCTGTGCTCGACGATAATGATCGTCGTGTCCATCCGTTTGTTGATTGACGAAATTGCATCCCTAAGTTTCAACGTGGACCCGGGATCCAGGTTTGAGCTTGGTTCATCAAGCACGATGATCTCGGGTTGAAGCGCGAGTGCCGCGGCGATGGCTATTTTTTGTTTTTGACCACCAGAAAGCTCAACAGGAGTTTTTTCCCTGATTCCTTCAAGATCTAGCATCTGAATGGCAAATTCCACCCTATCCTTGATGATCTCACGAGGTAAACCCAGGTTCTCGGGACCAAAAGCAATTTCCTTTTCGCAGCTAGACGATACTAGCTGGTTATCTGGATTCTGGAAAACCATTGCAACCGTCTGTGCCATCGTTGATGTTTTTTCCAGTTGAATATCCTTCCCACCAACTCGGACAATTCCCTCAAGTTGACCAGCGTGGAAGTGGGGGATGAGGCCATTAAGCAAGCGGATGAGCGTGGTCTTCCCGCATCCAGTAGGGCCACATATCAATGTAATGGTGCCCCTGTTTATCTCGAGATTCACGCCTTTCAATATCTCCTCCTCTTGGTTGCGATACGTGAAATGCACATCATTGAGGATGATATGCGGGTCTTCCTTGAGGGTCATTTCGCGCCCCCTCCCTTATTTTTACCGCCATTTCTAATTCCATCCTTCAACCAAGTGATGATGTTTTTTTTGGCGAATTCCAGGGCTTGCTCGCCGTCACCATCTCCATTTGAGGCGGCAGCAGCGGAATGGCCCCCACCAGTACAATCTAGAGCACCCGCAAGATTTGACATGACTCTTGCCAAGTCCACGCAGTATTCTTCAAGACAGGATTGTGTTTGTCGGGAGGAAATTCGCCAACTTCCTCTATTACTTGCCAAGCAGAGAGCAATATCTACTCCCAGTGATACCAATCCCCTGCATACGCTTGCTTCGTAGGAAGAAACCCTCGTTGTGGCGATAATGCATTGGTTGATTCGCGTTATTTCAGCACGCATTGCACCTTTAACCCGTGCCATCCTTTCCGAATATGCCATTGGTGTCCTGAGCAAGGAGCGTAACTCGTCCAAGTCAACTCCCGTATCGAGTAGCGGCGACATGACGGAGATGGATTCACTGGAGGCATGTCGGAGGAATCCCGTATCGAACATCATTCCAGCAATTAGATACCGTGCCACTTGAAATGAAGGGGTGATATTTGCTATCTTCATCAGGCGCATGATGATTTCACAATTGGATTTGCTGCTAGGGTCTATCAGGGATACATCTTGCTCATGTTTTTTTACCGGTTCATGGTGATCGATAATGACAGGGGGGGCACCATTAGATTTCAATATGTTTTCTTGTTTTTTTTTCATGCTTGGATATCCTTGGGAATCTACTATGATAGGAAGGAAGTTTCCCGATGGGAGCTCGTCGATTAGCGCCATATCAAGAGAGAGATCTTCCATCATTTTCCTTGCTTGTAGCGACATGGTACCCTTAAACATGAAAACTGGCTTGAGACCCAAGGATAAGTGCTCGATCAAGAAGGATACTCCAGAAATTGAACCAAGGGCGTCAGGATCGATATTATCATGTGCAAAGATGATAATGGTCGGTACGGTTTCAATCTTCCGCGTGAAATCCTTTAAAAAAACGAGGTACTTTTTCTCTAGTTCAGACTTCAACCATACCACATTCCAGCTATAGCTCTAATTCACGATCGAGATTATTTAGCTACCACGATTCTTGATCGATTCGTTGATCTCGTCCCTGCTTGATTCAAACCGGGATTGAGCACGTTCTATATTCATTGTAAGTTTTTTCAGGCGAACGTTTAGTAAATCTTCACGTTCGGAGAGATCATTCATCGCGTTATCTTTCGGAGTATGTATCATCAAACCGCCTACATTGCGATACACCGGATCATCTTCTGAAACGGACTCCAAGAACTCTTTTGCCGTTGCGATTTCCTTGATTGTGGCTTCTATTCTCATCTTTTGCTCGTTCAAGCTTTGAAGCTGCGCCTGCAATCCTTGGATGTTCCTGATTTTTTGCTGCAGATCTGGGGGAAGTTCCATGACATTCTAAGATGGCGGGAGAGATATAAAATTTCCCGAGCATGCATGAAAATGAGAATGAATTAACGGTTGGAGACAAGGAACACGTGGATTACGTAACGGAGTTGCCTGGGTACCTAATTTTCGCCAATCGATGTATTTCAAGGTTATCTAGCAACGGGTGGTGGAATTGGTATCGATAAGATCCAGTATCCTTTCCATCACGTCGAGATACCTCACCAGAGAGCTTGTTGCTGTTTTATAAGCAATGAAATCACTTGCGGTGAATCCTATTACCAACGAGACATCATCCATGACCTCTAGTTCAAAATCAGAGATCCTGGTAGAATGGCGGGCGAGAGCTTTAAGCTCCAATGATAAAATGTCACGATACAGTGATGCCCACTGGCTGGAGGGAAATGTAAACTGAGAACGGAATTCAATAGGAGAAAGCACATGTACAACCACGTGGTGGGGAAAAAGCTCAAGAGTGGGAAGTAAATGAAGATAATTCTATTTCTCTTTTTCCTTGCTCTTTCGCTTGGCGACTCTCGCGCTCACCAATCCCTGAGGGGTCGTGATATTGTAGGCACCACCAGTGAATCGAACGCCGCATTTCTTGCAAGTCCATAACCCGACCGATTCACGCTTGATCGCTCTTGTCTTGCATTTTAGACAACGGACTTGAGCATTCTTGTAGGATTCAATAGTTTTTACCCGGTATCGAACCAAGGTTCCATAGCGAGAACCGAAGCGACCAGTAGTACCGACTTTTTTTGAACGTCCCATATTTATTCACCAAGTATATTCGAGCACGTACAAGAAGCACCCGTGTTAATTAAACCATACCAGCATAGGGGGGAAGAACTATAGAGAAAAAAAGAATATCTTTGGAATATTCGTCGACGCCGCGATATCACATGCCGGTAAGGTCACGGGTATATTCCTTTACCTTTTGCTGGAGCATGGGTGCCAAATCCCTGGCATTCTTTGCAGCTTTTACCAATTCCTCGGCTGAAAAGGTTCCCTTGCCATTTTTCTGGATTGACGTGATCTGGCCGTTTTTATTCAAGCAAAAACTTACCCTTGCCTCGGCTATCAATTCCTCAATCAAGTTGGGGTCCACGATCATGTGATTATCAATCTTAGAAAAGGTGATGGTAACGGGGTAATCATCGATATCCAAGGGATATGTTTCCCCGGTGGGTGCTTGGAAGGTCTGTTCGTTAATCACCTTTTGTTCCAACTTCGGTAGTTGGACACTCTTGAGGGCACTAATGGCTGCCAGGCTCGCGGTGTCTATCCCGTTACCGTTATGGTCCATGTAATATATATCAACGAACAAGATGAATACTTCCTTGCCAGGTACAACGCATAATTTTTTCTTGTCAATAAGATTGGAATGTCTTATACCCCTATCCACGACACGGGCAAGCTCTATCGCATCCTCCCGTGGTGGGCCCGATTCAAACATTGGAGATGCCGAGGGGACGAATTCTGCCATGCAAGTTATAACACCCTCGTCGGGGCTATCGGGATAGGGGGTTCCAAGGTCATACTTGACACCCACGTCTATTTCCGTGTCACCGATGAATACCCTGGCGCTACCCTCGGATTTCAAAATATGCCCCGCATCAATCTTGATCTCGCGGTATTCAAGCAATCCCCTTCCATCAACGCGGGTACCTTTTTCGAGTAAATCGAGAATGTAATCACGTTCCAAGCTAGAAATTTTCTTCGATATTGAGAGGTCCATGGTTCTTTCACCTGCCCACGTCTTCCGTGCTATATTTCCTCCGAAGGGCTTCCTTCTGCTTCTCGTAAACGAGCTTGCCACCCTCGAATACAAGATCAAGCATTTCTTCGAATTGTTCGACCGTGATGGAACCATCTAATTGCAACAAGGAGTATTGCTTCTGGTTCACCATGACAGCAACTGGCATATCGGTTGCACCACCTTTCTCCCATTTGTCTTCCTTATCACTCACGTCCAAGATGATCCTATTGGCTATCTTTCCGACTGCGACACCAGCAACAAGGTCTTTCATCGGAATTCCCATATCTGCAATCGCACATGCTGCTGCAGTCACGCTCGCGCACCTTGTTCCCCCATCAGCCGTGAGCACCGTGATGAACACGTCAATGGTCGTGTTTGGGTATTGTTCCAAGAAAAGGACAGGTTCGATTGCTTTACCGACTACCATGCTAATTTCCTTCTCGCGCCTACCAGGCACGGGGGATTTCCGTTCCCCTACTGAAAAGGTTGCCATCCTGTACGAAATTTGCAGGATGCCAGTATCTGACTTTGCTAAGTGTCGCGGGTGCACTTCCCTCGGGCCATACGCGCCCGCTATAATGCGGTTTTTCCCGTGGCACACTAGTGCGGAACCATCGGCGTTTTTCAGCACGCCGACCTCTATGTGCAGGTCTCTTAACTCATTGAATTTCCTCCCGTCTAACCTCGTTCCGTCATCCTTGAAAATGGTTTCAGGGAGGGATTCTGGTAATAATGGCATTTTGACTTGTTTCCTCCGTGGTTACTATTTTTTTTTCAGTTCCCAAGTTGCTCATCAATGAACTCCTTGACGCGATCTGTTAACCCGAACGTGTGTGCTTCTTGCTCGATTTTCCGTATTGCCTTGATGAGCACGCGCTCCTTCTTGGGATCACTACCCTTGATCCAAACCATGCCGTTTTGTGCAACAAATATCTTACAAGAGGTGAGCTTGTTCAGGAGCTTGATCATTGATCCGCTCTTGCCAATCAAGCGCGGGATCTTGGGCACTTCAATTTCCGTTAAAAAGCCGCCCTTGATCTGCCCGAGGTCCGGGCCTACTGTGGTCAGGGACGGTTCAGTGGTTCTATCGAACTTGAGCACCTTTGCGATCACGATGTCTCCAAGATCGAATTCATCAGTTGTCGACCTGGAACGGGGGCCTCCCTTTTTCTTGTACCTGCTCCGCCGTCCCCCTTGAGAACGAGAAACCCTGTCGTTATCCGATGGCTTGAGAATCGCCATGTAAGGGGAATTTATATCAAGCTTGTAGAGTACCACGTTTTTGTCCACTATCTTCCCGATGACCTTGTGTCCAACGTGTGGCAGGTAACATCCCTTGAAAGGGATTACATTCAAGTATTTCCCGCGCTTCTGGGTGAATCCAATGTACAGGGAAATTATGTCGTTATCCTTGTTGGCGAGGGTGCCATACCCGGATTGGGTATCCGCATCCACCTTGCCGACGACTTGACCTGGAACGACGATATCTCGTTCACGTGACTCGTCATCATCGTCCTCGTCATCATCGCCGTCACCATAGTCAAAATCATCATCAGTGTTTGCAGGTTCGGCACCATCATCATCGTAATCATCGTCTTCCTCATCATCGCCCTCGTCTAGATCCCCTTCTTCGAAGTCATCTTCATCATCATCATCTTCGAAGTCACCAGGTTCCTCCTCGTCAGCATCATCATATTCAGACTCCATTGCGAGGATTCCAGCATCGAGTTCCTTATCGTGACGATCACCACTTGCATGATCCGCCAGACTCCCACTTCCTCGTACATGATTCTCCCGGGAATCACGTGGAGAATCCTTGTTCTCGTGTAAAATTGACATTTCAAATACCAAATTCCGAATAATCCGAATATCGTACCTTCTACAAAGCTCCTAACATGGAATGTTTAATTAATGTTTGTAAGGCGAAAATCGTGAATAACAGGAAGCCCCGGACCCACCTCGTGGAACATTGACTCCCTCGCGTGCTTCAGGTGGGTGATATTGTTTCCCTGCAAGGATCACGTTGTCATGGTTGAACGACTATCACGGGGACTTGACACGAGTAGCCATCCATTCAATCAATCTTGCATTTCGCCGGTCATCCGGAAATTAAAACGAGAAATGAATGGGGGCGGAAAATAATCAAGCACTCTTGGTTTCGACGATCTTTGCTTGTGCTCGCCCGTGAGTTAATTTATTGATTTTATCGAGAAATTCCGCTTGGATTCCAGATGGAAATTGCACGAGACATTCCAATGTTCCATCGTTCTTCCATTTCTCTTCCGTTATCGATGTGAACATGTTGATGAGATTGTATCCCTTTCCAGTGAATTGCGCCGGTATCCGCAACGACATCACGACCTGTTCCATCTTGATGGGGATGATGCGTTTCATCTCCCGCACGATGTCCCCCACTTGATCTTCCACCGGGTTAAATGGGTCTATATTGATATTTGCCTCATCAATGGCTCTTTCGATACGTTGAGGGGGATGTGGTTTGCCAGTTTGCGGGTTAACGCAATTCTTCACGAGAATGTCCACCAGCTTCTTCAGTTTTTCTTGAATGAACTTATCCCGTTGTGTCTTGGTTAGTTGTAAATCACCATTCAGGATGATTTCCGCGGTGATGCGGGCGATATCATCCGTTCCGAATGCTTCCTGCAATTCATCCTCGGAAACGTGGTCACCACGCTTCAAGTCATGAAATACCATGAAACCCTCGATGACCTGCTCCATCGGCACCGGAGTGATTTCAAGCAAGTCATCCACGGTAAGCCTGTAAGTTTTCTGGAGTTCCTTTTCCTTCTCCTTCTCGTATTGACGTATTTTCTTCTTGACCTTCCACGCCGTGTCGGGATCAACGAGAATTTCGAAATTCTTGTTATTGATGCGAATATTGGCGATGACGTACTTCCCGAGATCAATGCGCTTGCTTCCACGTATTTGACTCATGCTTCTTCAACTCTCTCGGCACGTCTCGTACCACGCGCCGCGCTCAGGATTATCTTGAGACCACGCGCCTATAAAGTTTCGCACTACCCGGTGAAGGATCGTGACATTGGATGCAACTCTTGAGCTTGAATGAATTGATCCTCGCGCAGGGAAAAAGCAGGCGTAAAGTGGGAAAGCATGGGAAACTTGGAAAACACGTGGATCGTTCGTTCCCCTACATGACAAGGATCTCCATCCTTTCATGCAATGTTCCACCGTGAATTACTTGGAACCTCCACGAATTCAACGGAATCAACGGTATCCACGACAAACTAGATGTCATTGCCTGATTCCGACTTGGGGATCTTCTCGAATAGCTCCTTCATGCCATACATCTTCGAGGCGATCTTTTGCAAGCGAAGCGGGCTTAATAGTTTGGCGAAAAAGCTATCCCGCCGGGCATGCGGGCCGACAGGTGCGCGAAACGGTGGTTTCCGCTTCCCGATCACGCTTGATATCTTGTCTGCAACCTGCTGCGGATCTGATTTGTCACTCGCGAAATTCTCCATGTTATCGAGGAAATACTTGAATACCCCCTCATACTCTCCAGTCCTCCCGGGATCGGAAACTGGCTTCAAGGATCCTTTCAAGAAATCGGTTTTGAACGTGTGGGGCTCGATCACGGTGACCTTTATATCGAACAGGTAGCATTCACCTACCAAGGATTCCGACAAGCCTTCCACCGCGAACTTGGTGGCGCAATAAAGACCCTCCATCGGGATGCCAAGCCTTCCTGCCACCGAGCTCACGTTGATGATGTGACCAGAACGCTGGTCGCGCATGTGGGGCAATACCGCACGGATGGTCCTGATGTAACCAAACACGTTGGTATCGAACTGGTGCAGGATGGCTTCATCACTGGCGCTTTCCACGGGACCGATCAAGCCATATCCCGCATTATTCACCAGGACATCGATCCTGCCCTCCGCTGCAATCATTGCCTGCACGGCTGCACGTACTTGATCATCCTTCAGCACATCCACTTCAAGCACGTGAATGTTCCCTTCAACATCTCCACCGAAGGCTTCCAGTTCATCCTTCGCATCCTTATTCCTCGATTGAATATCACGCATGGTTGCATAGACCACGTGACCATCACGGGCGAGCTGCTTGGCAGTCAAGAACCCGAATCCGCTACTCGTGCCCGTGATGAATACCACCTTTCCATCCACCGCTTCCTTGTCCCTTGCCATCGCGTGTCACTTCTCTAGTGATTGTTGTTCTTTCCACGCCGGAGCTTAAATACCTTGCACGAACCAAAACCTGACTCGCTGGAAATCCATGCCATGAACGGTGCTGGAGAACATGATTTGAAGTGCCCAGCATTCCACGAGATCATCAACGACTAAAGATTATGTCAATCCATGGTAGTGGTGGCGATCCATGAAATTCCATCGCCTTTCTTGCACACGGAAGGGGATGGAGGTGCATTCCGTGTGCATTTTACACCTTGCACGCTCACCATTGTGGCAAGTACATGCAA
>WJJB01000054.1 GCA_014729935.1 Candidatus Bathyarchaeota archaeon
ATTTCAAGGAAACCGTGGTTTTCTCCGTTCCCGTCGATGCATTGGCTGACATCAGGTGGGGAAATCTCCGGTTCCATTTCAATCCTTCGCATCGAGCACATCAAATTCCCCCGTTACTGTTCAGGCTGGGGTTAGTTCACCGGTTCTGAAAGCCATGCATTCCAGGCATCTTTCTGATTTGAATCGAATGGATTGAAAATATAATGGTGCCGGTGCATATAGTACCCATCTCACGTGGTAAAATGTTAGTTCCAAGAGCGAATTCCACGGCCATGAAAAGGATGGTGTGTACCCATGCGCAGGAATACAATCACCCGTTATTCGAAAAACCATGTTGGCAGCATTATATTAACAATCCTCACTTTGATGCTCACGTTTGCCGCGTTCGTGTTCTTTGATACCGGGAAAACGTATCATTCTGGTTGTTCAACCCAGATAACCATGCATACCCAAGAAAAGGTGCATGCATCTGCCAATGCTCCATTCACGCCCATTATACACGGCTCGGGAACGGGAACGCGCCTTCCAGTTATCGACACGTTCAATGCAAGCATCAATAACAGCCAATACGGGTTGGTGGGAGGGCTAAACAATACCATTCCGATACTTGCACCTGCAAACTTGTCAGGATTACCCCCAACAGCACATGGCAACATCAGTGCCGTGCGTGTGCAATTGAATGCTGGGGATGATCCCAATGTTGAAATTCCATGGAATTCATCCGTTGCCAAGGAAAACAAGTCGATGCACCAAGAATGGATAGCACAATCGTTTTTCGTTCCAGCTATTTCATATATCAAGAACATCTCTTTTTTCGGCAGGGTGTTCGATCACCTCGCAGGGGGATTGTATGACGTGAACGTGTCCATCTTCAGGGGGGCACCGGTGCTCGATGATCTTATCATGTCGGAATCGTGGATGGCCCGGGCTTTTGGAAATAGCCCACTGGAATGGAAGAATTTCACCCTCCCCAGTACTGAATTAGATCCAGGCGTATACAGTGCGAGCATCGAGATCGAGAGGTCCCCCCTTACAGTATTAGGGAATTTCAACCTGACAATCGTGAATGACACTGGAGATATCTCTGAAATTGCCTATGTTCACAACGGCACTGATTGGGAAACGATTGATGGAGATTTCTCGATCCGGGTTGGATTGCGAAATTCAGCGAAGGAAGCGTTGGAAATCGCCGAGATTCGCGGGCAGGTAGATGATAGCACGTGGAAAAATTTTACTGGACCCGATTACCAGCTCCAATTCAATGAGTCCGATGGGGGGCCTTGGCTGCCAAGTCCAAACCTTTTCGGGATTATCCCGTATTTCGGCACGCCTTTCAGGATTTTCACGAACGTTTCGTTTGAAGTGAACGTGACAATGGAAATTCATTTCGAGCGCTCCGGTCGCCTATCAAACACGACATATTTTCTCGATAACCAACTTTCAAGTATTCATTGGAATGCATCATATAACGCCACGATACCCGAATTTGACAATCCTGCCATCAATGGAACTGCCTACGACTTGCACTTGGATGCAACGAACCATGAATTTAAGTTAACCATCCCGTCCCGCTGGGATGGCTTGAATGCAACCCAACCTGGAACCATTGCATTTGGGGATGTGGATGAGGCACTGATCTCGAATCTCTCCTTGTATCAAGGTAAGATTTGGCAATTCGAGGCAAAATCTCCATTCATGCCCTTCACGGTTGAATTGAACGGGAGTGAATTCCTGCATGGGGATGATATCGAGATATCATGCATGCTCTCCGAAAACTTTTCAGGTGGATTTCAAGGTAATGCATCAGCATGGAAGAACGAAACAACCATGTATTGGCAGGTATTGGAGGGATTTACAGGAGATAACATCACCTTTACCACACCATTTAATGCAGATAATAGCACCGAGCTCCCTGCGGGATTCTATTCCATTGCGGTAATGTTAACTAATGGTACCGACCTCGGAATAAACTCAAGCACGTTAAGCTTGAAGTATCCTGCAAGCGCATACCTTGCAACCAACAGGAGCTCCAAAGATATTGGAGGGAAATGCAATACTTCCTTGGAGATCCCGCTTTTCTTGGAAGCCAATGATACAGGAGCGGGAATATCAGGTGCAACCGTGAATACCACGTGGGGGGATGAAGGCAATGCGTGGTCATGGGTACCTGGTGCGATTGATGGCGAATACATCATTTCTCTTAACACCAATGAAACGTTCTGTGTTCCAGGAATTCCCAAGAATATCACGATCTCTTTTACAAGTCCCGAGATGAGAACAACTGAAATCCAGCTTACCGTTCACCCATGGATCAATGCAAGCTTGAACGTGACCCAATTTCCAGTAATGATACACGTTAACCAATCCATTCCGCTGGATTTCAATTATACCAGCCACCTGGGCGATGATTTATCGACTGCCGGCCTGGAAAACCTAACCATTGAATATTATATCGGGGATTATTCAAGCCAGGAGCTTGGATTTCCCATCTTGCCCAATCCCGGTTCTTCGTTTGCCATGAACATCAACACGTCGGCTATCCCCGTTACAAGCAAGGCGGGGGATTGGGATTTTAATTTTAGCATCCAGCTTCGCTTGGACAATGGCACCTGGTACGAACCCATTACTTTCATGGAGTCCTTTACCATCCTCCCTCTGGATACCGATCTCAGCATCGTTCGGCTGGATGCAACGGTTAATGATAGTCTTCATACTTTATCGGTTGGTGAATTCGAGCAATGGAATCAATTACATGTCGTGGAAATCACTGTCCAGAAGAGAGTCTTCATTTATGAGAATAGCTCTATCTGGAAAAATGCAACTGGATTGACCATCTCGATGGATATTAACGGCACGGTCTTTCAACTCGATGAAAGCAACATCACGACAGGTTTGTACAGTGGGAGTGTCAATCTTTCACGATTTCAGCTTCCAGGAAATCACGTGATAGACATCATCATCACCGGGAATGATATTCAAGCAAAAATCGTTGAATTGGAAATACAGGTGATTGAAAAATATAGTTTAATTCTGGAATTGGATAATCCCATCGATGAGTTAATCGAAGAGGATATTTACACACTATCCTTCACGGTTACGTACGTGAACCGGCTTGGCGCCACCTTGCCCCTCGCAAACGAGAACGTGACCGTGCATCTCGATGTTTACGATGGAACCCTCCATATTACGTGGACCGAAATGCACGTGACAACCAACCAGGGGCGCATTACCATCGAGGGAATTGATATCCCTAAAGTGGACAATGGCGCCTACGTAAGCATGCATGTGGAAGTACCTGGAGACAAGACGATCGATAATAATGACTTGAACGCGATAACCATTCCCGTGGTGAAATCCTTTTGGGGGCGCCACGGTATTACAATTGGATTTGCCATTGCAATAGGCGCGATTGCCATTCTCTTTTTCTTGAAGAAAGGAATACCAATGATCAAGCTCAAGAAGGAACAGAAAAAGATTGCGCTCATCAGGGACCTGAAGCCTGTCGAGCGGGAAGCCACACCCCATGACATCAAGCGTGAAATTAACGTGACCGACATGGAAGATATGAAAGCAAGTACTAGCATGTCGTTCATTCACATGGGCCCAGATGAATTACTGGATATTGATATCCCTGCAGGGGAATTCACCCAACCTTCAAAGAAGAAAGGATGGAAGGAGAAGCTTACTGGTAAGTCCAGCGACAGGGAAAGGGTGATCTTGAAACGGTCGAGTAACCTGGATTCCATGGCTGCAGCAAGTTCCAAGTCATCCACTGCTAGCAAGCCGGTAACGAAAACCTTGAAAATGAAGAGAACCGGCAAGGAAGGTATGAATAAGCCTGGAGCGGATCACCACATCCAAACCAGCTGGGATTTGAACAAGAACGAGCGCGATGCATCCTTGAAAAGAGCCAAGGCACTGGAAGAAGCAGGTAATATCGAAGAGGCGTTGAAATTCTACAGGCGTGCAAAAACTTTTGCGGAAAAACTCAATGCGACTAGGTCCATGGAGCAAATCGAGGAGAAAATAAGAAAACTGGAAATAAGATCAAGGTGGTGATCGAATTGAAACCGTTGGTACCTGACTCCGGTTTGGTTCCACTTTCAAGATTCCAAGGGTTTTGCAGCGTCAAGTAATGCGGTTCGCTCTTCGGCGTCGAGCACCTTGAAATTCTTGTCTGCTGCAGATATAATCCCAATCTCCACCGATTTTTCCTCAAGATCGTCTTCGACAAACTTCTTCAAGACTTGAATTGCATACACCTTCAATTCATCAAGCGGGAGGAGATCCTTGTAATTGTCCTTGATGAATTGCTGGGTTTCATCACCACGGGAGCCTATCGCGCGAGCAACCCAAGAGAAGTATGTTCCCGAGGGGCTAGTGGTGAAGACTTGCGGTCCCTTATCGTCAATACCGACGAACATTAATGCAGCACCAAATGGCCGCACACCGGCATGCTGGGAATATGCCTGCTTGAGGTCGCATATTCTCCTGACAAGGGTTTCTATCAACGGGTCTTCATCGTAATTCAACCTAAAAATTGCGGCTTGCATTCGTGCCTGGTCGGTCAAGATCCTTGCATCGGCATGTAGTCCCGAAATTGCAACGCCAATATGCTTATCGACTATGAATAGCTTGTGAATGAGTGATGGATCGATGAGCTTGCTGGGAATTTTCTTGTGAACCACGAGCACTGCGCCGTCCTTTCCTTTCATGGCTATCGCGAGTGTACCACGTTTCACTGCTTCAAGAGCATATTCCACTTGGTACAGGCGCCCCTCAGGGGAGAACACCGTAAGTCCTCGATCATATCCCATGCTTTCTGAATTCTTCATCATGATATATCACGTGCCTTCGCGTTACCTTATAAAAGGTACGTTGGAAAAAAAGGTTACTGGTATCATTTGTTGGTGGGCGCGCCGGCACCAAGATTTTCCCCTGTTGATTTAAATACAGGGGCTGCATGGATCGGATCGAGAATGATGGGGAAACCAGTGGAACAGGGTGGGATACGGGAGCACACGGAGGCGCTGGAGAATTTCCGGAAGCTTGCCAAGACAAACCCAGTGGAGTACCGCCCCAATATTGCCGCCACGCTCAACTACCTTGCCAACCTGCACCAAGAAACTGGTCGACACGATGAAGCCGAGCGGGAGTACATGGAGGCGCTTGAAATCTACCGGGAGCTTGCCACAACGCGCCCGGAGACGTACCAGCCTCAAGTTGCCACGACTCTCAACAACCTTGCCGTCCTGCACATGAATACTGGCAGGCACGATGAAGCCGAGCGGGAGTACATGGAAGAGCTGGAGATACGCCGGGAGCTTGCCAAGGCGAGCCCGGGGGCATACCGGCCCGCGGTTGCCGACACACTCAAAAACCTTGCCATCCTGCATGCGGCTACTGGCAATCATGATGCCGCGGAGCGGGAGTTCATGGAGGTGCTGGAGATACGCCGGGAGCTTGCCACGGCGAGCCCGGGGGCTTACCGGCCCGGGGTTGCCGAAACACTCAATAACCTTGCCATCCTGCATGCGGCTACTGGCAATCATGATGCCGCGGAGCGGGAGTACATGGAGGCGCTGGAGATACGCCGGGAGCTTGCCACGGCGAGCCCGGGGGC